>CAMCUN010000004.1 GCA_945878995.1 Polaromonas sp. YR568
TGTGTCCGGCCGGCTCATACTGCGGGGGTACACAGAAATCGCCGGCCGAACACAACCCAAACTCGGCACGGAGGTTCTGGCCATGGGGCGCCAAGCCAGCGACGATGCCCAGTCCGTTTCAATGTTCACGCTCTGAAAAAACGCAAGCACGACCACCCTCGTTTGCTGGATGAGGGGTGCGGGTCCGGCCCGATTTCTGTGTACCCCCGCAGTATGAGCCGGCCGGACACAGCCCAAGCTCGGTGCGCCGCCCGCCAAACACAAGCCGGGCTTTTCTTGCCTGACTTCACAGCAAGTGCAAAACAAGCACCCACAAAATGCAGGGCAGCACTCAAGCCCGAACCAGCCGCTCCTGCCGCATCTGGTCTGCCGTGCTTTCCCGCTCACGAATCACATGCACCACCGCCCCATCCACCAGCAGCTCGGCCGCCCGTCCCCGGGTGTTGTAGTTGCTGGACATGCTCATGCAGTACGCGCCGGCTGAGAGCACGGCCAAGACCTCGCCGCCTTGCACTTGCAGCGCACGGTCACGGCCTATCCAGTCGCCGCTTTCGCAAATCGGCCCCACCACGTCGTAGCGGGCGGAGGGTGCCAAAGGCGAGGGTGCTGACACCGGCACGATGCGGTGAAACGCCTGGTACATGGCTGGGCGCGGCAAGTCGTTCATGGCCGCATCGACGATGCAAAAATTCTTTTGCTCGCCGGGCTTCACGTACAACACCTCGGTCAGGCACAAGCCCGCGTTGCCCACCAAGGACCGGCCCGGCTCAATCATGAGCTTTTTGCCGCCGTGGCCGCGCGCATCAATCTTGGCCAGCAGCTGCGCCCACAGCGCATCGGCCGCGGGCGGCGTGTCGCCCTGGTAGTCAATGCCCAGACCGCCACCAAAGTCGATGTGCTGCAAAGCGATGCCGGCGGCCTCAATCGCGTCCACCAGGTCCAGCACCCGGTCCATGGCGTCCAGGTAGGGCGTGAGTTGCGTGATCTGCGAGCCAATGTGGCAATCAATGCCCACCACCTTCAGACCGTGCAAACTGGCGGCCAGCTGGTACACACGCAGCGTCTCTTCATGGGCCACGCCAAACTTGTTGTCTTTGAGACCCGTGGAAATGTAAGGGTGAGTCTTGGGGTCTACGTTTGGATTGACGCGGATGCTCACCTTGGCCGACACCCCCAACTCTTGCGCCACCCGAGACAGCACATGCAGCTCAGCCTCGCTCTCCACATTGAAGCAGCCAATGCCCACCTCCAGCGCACGGCGCATCTCGCGCGGGGTCTTACCCACGCCCGAAAAAATCACTTTGGCCGCGGTGCCGCCTGCGGCCAGCACGCGATCGAGCTCGCCGCCCGAGACGATGTCAAAGCCACACCCTGCTTGGGCAAACACCTGCAGCACGCCCAGCGAGGAGTTGGCCTTCATGGCGTAGCAAATCTGTGCATCGCGGCCTGCAAAGCCCCGCTGGTAGGCCGCCAGTGCCGCCAGCATGGCGGCCTTGGAGTACACAAAAAGCGGCGTGCCGTGTTCGGCGGCCAGACCCGCAAGCGAGACCTCCTCGGCGAACAGGTCTTGGCCGCGCAGGTGCACAAAAGGATGGCCGGGCAGCACGCCGGTCTCAGCAGGTGAACTCATGATGGGTGCTAAGGTTGGAAGGCCTCACCGGGCAGGGCCGGGGGCGCTTGTCGCAGGCGTTGGACGGGCAGAGGGGGACGGTTGGGCGGCAGCGGGCACGGGCTCGGGCAACACCAGGGCGCCTTTTTGACCACAGGCGGCCAGCAGCATCAGTGCCAGGGCTGCGCCCACCGGGCGTGAAGACCTTAAAATTGAAGCCACTTTGAATGCCAACATATGGACAAGATTGTAATGACCGACCTGGAGTACCTGGACTGTGCAGAAGCGCTGCTCAAGGCGGTGGAAACCTGCTGTGATCACATCAACGACCACAGCGATGCCGATGTGGATAACCAGCGCACGGGCGCCATGGTCACGCTGAGTTTTGCCAACCGCAGCCAGATCATCATCAACTTGCAAAAACCCCTGCAAGAGGTTTGGATGGCCGCGCAAGCCGGTGGCTTTCACTACAAACGCCAAGACGGCCGCTGGCTGGACACCAAAGACGGCAGCGAGTTTTTTGCGGTGCTCAGCACTTGCGCCACACAGCAAGCGGGGCAGTCGCTTCAATTCAGGGCCTGAGCCGCTGTGGCTGCCTGCCCCCAAGCCTGCCCCATGCTTGCCCCTTAATTGCGAAACAGCTCCAAAATGCGCCGCCGCTCTTCGCTGGGCGGCAGCACCTGCACGGGCGGAGCGGCGCCTGACGCTTCACCTTTGCCGTCCAGGCCCAGGCTGCTCACGCCAGAGCCGCGCGCATATTCTTCGTAGTACCACTCGCCGCCCAGGTTGACCACGCCTGCCGGCACGGGTGGTTCGCTGACGGGCACGCCCTTGAGCGCGTATTCCATGAAGTTGATCCACACCGGCAAGCTCAAGCCTCCGCCGGTTTCCCGGTCGCCCAGCTTGCGCGGCTTGTCATAGCCCATCCAGACGCCTGCCGCCAGGGTGGGCTGGTAGCCCACAAACCAGGTGTCAATCGAGTCGTTGGTGGTGCCGGTTTTGCCGTACAGGTCTGGCCGCTTGAGCTGGGCCTGGGCGCGGGCGGCGGTGCCTGAGCGGGTGATTTCCTGCAGCAGGCTGGACATCACAAAGGCGTTGCGGCCATCGATGCTGCGGTCCGACTCGTTGGGCGCCTGCGGCGGCGTTTCCACCAGCACCTTGCCTGCTTGGTCGGTGATTTTGGTGATGAGGTAAGGGTTGACGCGCAGCCCGCCGTTGGCAAACACCGAGTAGCCGGTGACCATTTGCATGGGTGTCACCGAGCCCGCCCCCAGCGCCATGGTCAGGTAAGGCGGGTGCTTGTCTGCGTCAAAACCAAAGCGTGTGATCCAGTCTTGTGCGTTTTGCGCCCCCACGGCCTGCAGCACGCGGATAGAGACCATGTTTTTCGATTTTTTCAGCGCCGTGCGCAAGCTCATGGGGCCGTCGAACTGGCCGTCGTAGTTTTTGGGCTCCCAGGGCTGGCCGCCAGTCACGCCTGCGTCAAAAAACAGTGGGGCGTCGTTGACCACGGTGGCCGGCGTCAGGCCTTTTTCGAGCGCCGCCGAGTAAATAAAGGGCTTGAAGCTTGAGCCCGGCTGGCGCCAGGCCTGGGTGACGTGGTTGAACTTGTTCTTGCCAAAGTCAAAGCCGCCCACCAAGGCCCGAATGGCGCCGTCGCGCGGGTCTATGGCTACAAATGCGCCCTCGACCTCGGGCAGCTGGGTGATTTCCCATTTGTCGGCGGTCTTCATCACCCGGATGACCGCGCCGCGTCGAATGGCGATCTGGGGCGGGGCCTTGTCCGACAGGCCAGACTGGGCAGGCTTGAGGCCCTCGCCCGTGATCTCCACCGTCTCGCCGTTGGCACGCTCGGCCACCACTTTTTTGGCGCTGGCTTGCAGCACCACGGCCGACATCACGTCACCGTTGTCAGGGTGGTCGGCCAGGGCGTCGTCAATCGCGTCTTCGGCCTCTTTGGGGTCAGCCGGCAGGGTCACAAATTTTTCGGGTCCCCGGTAAATTTGGCGGCGCTCATAGTCCATGATGCCTCGGCGCAGGGCTTTGTAGGCCGCCATCTGCTCGCCCGAGTTGGCCGTGGTGTAAACATTCAAACCCCGTGTGTAGGTCTCAGTCCCGTACTGGTTGAAGATCAGCTGGCGCGCCATCTCGGCCACAAACTCGGCGTGAATGCGGTCCGGGTCGGCGGCGGTGCGTATGCGCAGAATCTGGCCTTTGGCCGCCAGGGCCTGGGGCGAACTGATGAAGCCGTTGTCTTCCATGCGCTCAATGATGTAGAGCTGCCTCGCTCGGGCCCGCTTGGGGTTGGCAATCGGGTTGAAAGCCGAGGGTGCTTTGGGCAGGCCCGCCAGCATGGCCGCCTCGGCCACCGTGATGTCCTTGAGGGGTTTACCAAAATAGGTTTCCGAGGCCGCAGCAAACCCGTAAGCCCGGTTACCCAAGAAAATCTGGTTCATGTAAATCTCCAAGATTTGGTCCTTGGAGAGTGTGTGCTCGAGCTTGAAGGTCAGCAAAATCTCGTAAATCTTGCGGGTATAGCTTTTCTCGGTCGAGAGGTAGACATTGCGTGCCACCTGCATGGTGATGGTCGAGGCACCCTGGCTTTTGAAGGAGCGCACATTGGCCAAGCCAGCTCGGATCACGCCCAGGTAATCGACGCCGCTGTGTTGGTAAAAGCGGGCGTCCTCAATGGCCAGCACCGCGTCTTTCATGACCTGCGGGATGTCTTTGATGGGTGTGAAGCTTCGGCGCTCCTCGCCGAATTCACCGAGCAACACTTTGTCGGCCGAGTAAATGCGCAGAGGCAATTTGGGCCGGTATTCCAGCAGCTCTGAGACATCGGGCAAATTGGGGTGGGCCATGGCCAAGGCCATGGCCACCAGCAGCAGCAGACCGGCCAAGCCCACGGTCATTAGGCCAGCCGCCCACAAGCCCAGGCGCATCGCCTTGTGTGCCAAAGTTGAAGAGGGAACAGCGCGGTCAGGTGGTGTGGAGGAAGGCATGCGGGGGCCGGAGTGGATCAGGTATTATAAAAATCCGACGCGCATGGTTGAAAGGGATTGAAAGCACGGCGCTGCAGCAAGGGCGGCCCAAACGCATGGCCAAGGCTGGTTTTTACATGAAATAACGCAGCAAGCTGGGCGGCTGGCTAGCCTAGCCAGTCTGCGCAGCCCAGGCGGGCTTGCCCGTCAGGAGTTCAGCAGTTTATGCCCCCATGGTCTTTGCGATGGCCTGCGCGCTCAGGTGATTCCTTGCTTGGCATTGACTTTGGGGTCAGCCAAGCTTTGTTGTTGGCCTGCTCGCGCGGCCCCAAAACTGGCCGCATTGAGTATTGTGCAGTGGCTCCCCTGCCTGCTGAGGGTCTGCAAGACGGCCGCATTGTGCAATTCGAATCGATGGCCGGGACCTTGCAGCAGTTGGTGGCCTCAGCGGGCGGAGGTCGCCGCATCGCGCTGGCCTTGCCGGAGGCCGTTTGGCAACAGGTGCTGGAGCTGCCTTCCGGCTTTCAGCCCTGGGCTTGGCGCCGCTGGTTGGCCGCACAGGCCGAACAACTGGCCCAGAGCCCGGCCGACACGCTGGTGTGGTGCACCGAGCCTGTGTTCGGATCCCGATCCAAGCTTCGGATGTCTGTGCGCGCTTTGGAAGAGGTGCAAGACTGGCAAGGCCTGGCCGAGGCCGCTGGGCTGGAGTTGGTGCTGTTGGACGAGCGCCCCCGTGTGATTCACCTGGCCCTGCGCGCCTTGGGCCTTGGGCCTGCGACCAGCGGGATGTGGGTGTTGGCTGAAGCCGAGGACGAGCGCTGCACCCTCCACCAGTGGGCACCCGGGCGCATGCATGTGCAGCGCAGCTGGCTCGGTGGCATGGCCGAGGTGGCTGACTTGCTTACCCCTGGCGATGTGGACCCCATCTACACGGTGCCTGGAGCCGACCCAAAGAGCCCCCACACCGAGGGCTGGCCCGCTGGAGGCTGGGTGACAGGCACGCCCGAGGCTTGCCAGTTTTGGGCACCCAGGCTGACCCGCGCGTTGGGCGGCGCGTGGCCGACTCTTAACCCTTGGGCCAGTCTGTTGTGGCGGCCTGGCTTGTTGCCTGCCCGCGAGATGGGCAGCCCCTTGGTGGCCCTGGGCCTTAGCCTGAGGGCTTGGTGGTCATGAGCGCCCGGCCACTCAGTGGTTTCAATTACCTGGGCCAGCTGCCTGCTGCCGCGCCCACCTCGCCAGTGCGCGGCACGGCTTTGGGAGCCCTCTTGGGTCTGCTGGGCGCCTGGGCATGGATGGCCGCAGAGCGTGAGGCGGTGGAGGGCCAGCGCGCAGACCAGCGGGCGCTGCAAAATCACATCAAGGCCGCTGAAGTCGCCCTGACCCAGGCTGACGAGCAAGCGCGATTGGCCCGAGTCAGGCGGGAGGAAGTCGCTCGCCAGTTTTCTTGGCAAGCCAGCCGCCTGCAGGTGCTGGACAGCCTGGAGGCGCTGGCCTTTTCTTCTTCTTTTGCGGCAGCCCGCCTGGCCTGGATGCGCCACGAGGGCGTGGCTTTGAGTGTGCAAGGTCAGGTGCCTGCCGCACAGATGGAGCTCTGGGCCCAGGCCATCTCAATGCGGCTGCCAGGCTGGGGTGCGGCCGAGTTGGTGGAGCTCGAGACCCCGACGCAGCCCGTCTCGGCCGGGGTGCCCGTTCGCTTTGTGCTGCGTTGGAGCACCCCTGCCCTGCAGGTGGCGCCATGAGTGGGCTCGCGTCTGTGGCCCCTGGCATGGGTCTGGAAAGCAGGGCTGTGGTGGCGCCTGTGGCTGGTGCAGATGGTGTGCCTGGTGTGAGTGTGCTGCAAGCGGTGCGCCTGGCTGTCCTGCACCAACTCTGTGCCCGCCCGGTGGTGGCTTGGCGCCCAGCCTTGGCGCCGCTGCTGGCAGCCCTGCTCAGCGCGAGCTTGTTGCTGGTGTGGCAATTCAGCACGGTGCGTGAAGAAGCCCAGGCCGAACAAGCGAAGCTGCAAAAGTTTCAAAGCCAACTGGACGATCTGCGTCTGCGCTTGGCGCAACACACGCGGGCACAGCATGCCCAACCAGCTGATGAGTTTCATCCCGCGTCCGCCTCCCTGTCTGGCGCTATCGCAGACGTGGGGCCTTGGCACTGGAGACGGCTGGCCTTGGTTGCCGGCTTGACCGTGGACCTGCTCAAGCCGCTGGAGGTCGGTGGCGCACGGACGCCCCGCCAGTGGCAGCTGCGTGTGCGTGGGCACTACCACCAGCACGGGGCCTTTGTGGCGGCCTTGGGCGAGCCCACGCAAGCCGTGCGTGTGATGCGCTACCAGCTGCAGTCCGGGCCGGAGGGGGCGCACCTGGCCGACTTGCATTTGGAGCTTCCGGCCGGGCCCATACAGGCGTTGCCACGAGGGGCACCCTCAGGGCGCAGCTACCATGCGGCCGCTGGTGCCGACCCGCTGGGCGAGCCGCCACCTGCCGACCCTTGGGCCGGTGTGCCTGCGCATTGGCGTGCCGAGTTGACTCGGCCCAAGCTCATGCTGGAGGCCTCGCCTTTGTCGGTCTATGCCTTGACCGGCACGCTGGAGCGCGGTGGCGAGTGGCTGGCCTTGCTGCAGGGCGAGCGCATGCTGCACACGGTGCGCGTGGGCGACCCCCTGGGGCCGGACGCAGGCCGGGTGCTGCGCATCGCCGAGCAAGGCCTGTGGCTGCGCGAGATTGTTCGCGACAGCCAGGGCCGTTGGAGCGAACAGGAGCGCCTGTGGCGCGTGGGGGAAAAGCCATGAGCGTTCTCGCCTGGGCTGGCTTGGCGCGCCAGGCGCTGGCCTGCTGGGGGCTGGCGGTGTCGCTCTGTGGGGCTGGGCGGGCTGGCGCCCAGCCTGTGGAAGGTGCTCCCGCGCAAACCATAGAACCATCCATGGCAATGACACCAACACCTGTACCTGCATCGGCATCGGCATCCGTGTCCACCACACCAGCGACAGAACCCCTGTCAGTGCGTGAGCCGCCTTCTTACAGTGGCTCATTGATTTCATTGAATTTTCAAAACGTCGAGGTCCGGGTCTTGTTGCAGGTGCTGGCCGAGCACAGCGGCTTCAACATCGTGGCGTCTGACAGCATCAGTGGCAGCTTGAGCCTGCGCCTGCGCAACGTGCCCTGGGACCTGGCGCTGGACACCATCGTGCAAGCCCGTGGCTTGGCGCTCAGGCGCGAGGGCTCGGTCATTTGGGTGGCGGCCAAGGCCGAGCTGGCCGCGCGCGAGCGTCAGGAGCAAGAAGGTCGGCAGGCCTTGCAAGCCACCGAAAGTGTGCGCACCCAGAGCTTTCGGCTGAACTACTCCCGCGCTGACGAGGTGGCCCGGCAGTTGCAGGCCGGCGTGGGCGCCGGCCGCTTGTTGTCGGC
The DNA here is from genome assembly GCA_945878995.1 of Polaromonas sp. YR568. Taxonomy (GTDB): domain Bacteria; phylum Pseudomonadota; class Gammaproteobacteria; order Burkholderiales; family Burkholderiaceae_C; genus Polaromonas. The sequence continues at coordinate 7,986 of CAMCUN010000004.1, forward strand.
GCGCGGCAGTGTATTGGTGGAGGTGCGCACCAACCAGCTTTTTGTCACCGACGTTGCGCCCCGTTTGGCGCTGGTGCAAGCACTGGTGCGCCAAATCGACATCCCGGTGCGGCAGGTCATGATTGAGGCGCGCATTGTGGAGGCGGCCGACAGCTTTGGCCGCTCGCTGGGGGTGCGCTTGGGCGGGCGCTCGTCTTTCAACCCCGCTCAGTCCGGCCATAGCCTGTCAGGCGGCCAACTGGGGGGCACGTTTTTCACGCCTCAGCCGCCCAACGCAGCCCCCCCTTTGCCTGGCACTGATTTTGGAATTGCGGGTCTGAACATGGTGAATTTGCCCGCCGCCGGGCTCAATGGCGTGCCGGCCGCCAGCTTGGCCGTGGCGCTGTTCAATGCCTCGGCCTCACGCCTTTTGAACTTGGAGTTGTCGGCCCTGGAGGCCGACGGTCAGGGCCAGGTGGTGGCCAGCCCGCGCATTGTGACGGCCGACCAGGTCAAGGCCATCATTGAGCAGGGCACCGAGCTGCCTTACCAGCAGTCCACCTCCAGCGGCGCCACGGCCCTGACCTTTCGCAAGGCCAACCTCAAGCTGGAGGTCACCCCGCAGATCACCCCCGAGGGCGGCATCATTCTCAATGTGGATGTCAACAAAGACAGCGTAGGCCGCAGCACCCCGAACGGGTTTGCCATTGACACCAAGCATGTACAAACCCAGGTGCTGGTAGACAACGGAGGCACCGTGATGATTGGCGGTATTTACGAAACCTTGGAGAGGGACGAAGAGTTCCGCGTGCCTGTGCTGGGCAGCTTGCCCGTGCTCGGCGCCTTGTTCCGCAGCCGAACCAAAAGCCTGAGCAAATCGGAGCTGCTGGTCTTCATCACGCCGCAGCTGCTGACCGATCCACAGCCGTTGCGCTGATGCTTCAGTGCGTCGCTGTCTGAAAGCGGCTTCTCACAAGCCGGATGTTCGGGCCTTGGCCCTGCGCGCCGACCCCACGGCCCAGGGCGGGCGCAGTCCGAGGACGTTTATCATTGACCTCTGCCTTGAAACCCACGCTCCATCTTGAACCCCCTTCCCTCGCTCATTGCCTGCGTGGGCCTGCCCGGCTCGGGCAAGTCCACTGTGGGGCGGCAACTGGCCAAGCGACTGGGTTGGCGTTTCATGGACTCCGACCAGGTCATTGAGCAGCGCTTAGGCTGCTCCATCAGAGAGTTTTTTGAGCGCGAAGGCGAGTCCGCCTTTCGCGACCTGGAAGAGCAGGTGATCGCTGAGATTTGCCGCGACGGGCAGGGCGTCTTGTCCACAGGTGGCGGCACGGTGCTGCGCTTGGCGAACCGACAGGTGTTGCGCCAACACGCCACGGTGATTTACCTGCACTCGCCGCCTGATGAGGTGTTCAGGCGCTTGCGCCACGACCAGAACCGCCCCCTGTTGCAAGTGGCTGACCCATTGGGCCGCTTGCGAGAGCTCTACCATGCACGTGATGCGCTTTACCGCGAAACCGCGCACCGCGTCTTGGAGACGGGTCGCCCCTCGGTGTCCAGCTTGGTCCACGCCATCCTCGCGCAATTCGACTCGCCCAGCCTGTCGGCTGTGGCGGGCCCGGGCGTGGCTTCGAGCACTGCCCGCAACTGAAAAACCCCATGGCCTCCTCCCCACTTCCCCCACTGTCCCCTATTTCCCCTATTTCCCCTATTTCCCCTAGGCCGCTGCCTTCATCTCTTGCACCTCAGCGCGTGAACATCTCGCTGGGCGAGCGCAGCTACCCCATCGTGATTGGCACGGGCTTGCTGGGCGATGCCGCCACCTACGCCCAGCTGCCGGGAGCAGCCACCGCGCTCATCATCTCCAACACCACGGTGGCACCGCTGTATGCCGCACAGCTGCAAAGTGCCTTGCAAGCGCGTTACCCGCGCGTGTTGCTGCTTGAGCTGCCAGACGGCGAAGCCCACAAGGACTGGGCCCATCTGCAGCTGATTTTTGACACCCTGCTCCAACACGGCTGCGACCGCAAAACCGTGCTCTTTGCCCTGGGCGGCGGTGTGGTGGGCGACATGTGCGGCTTTGCCGCGGCCAGCTACATGCGCGGCGTGCCTTTTGTGCAGGTGCCCACCACCTTGCTGGCGCAGGTCGATTCTTCGGTGGGCGGCAAAACCGCCATCAACCACCCGCTGGGCAAGAACATGATCGGCGCGTTCTACCAGCCGCAGCTGGTGGTGTGCGACCTGGATGTGCTGGCCACGCTGCCCGAGCGCGAGCTCAGCGCGGGTCTGGCCGAAGTGATCAAGTACGGCCCCATTGCCGACCTGGCTTTTTTGGACTGGATTGAAGCAACGCTTCCCGCCCTGCTTGCGCGCGATCCCCTGGCGCTGGCGCACGCCGTGCAGCGCAGCTGCGAAATCAAGGCCCATGTGGTGGGCCAAGACGAGCGCGAGGCCGGGCTGCGCGCCATTCTCAACTTTGGCCACACCTTTGGCCACGCCATTGAGGCTGGCATGGGCTACGGCCAATGGCTGCACGGCGAGGCCGTGGGCTGCGGCATGGTGATGGCTGCAGAGCTGTCTCAGCGCCTGGGCCTGATTGATGCGGCGCTGTCGGCCCGCCTCAAGCGCTTGGTGCTGGCCGCGGGCTTGCCCGTGCAGGGTCCGCGCTTGGCCGCCGACAACGCCGGGCGCTACCTGGACCTCATGCGCCTGGACAAAAAAGCCCAGGCTGGCCAGATCAAGTTCGTGCTGATAGACCCCCCCGGCAGCGCCGCCGTGCGCGCCGCACCCGACGCGCTGGTGCGCCAGGTGATTGACGCCTGTTGCGCACCCATGGGTGCGCCAGCTTGAGCGCCTTGCGGCACGGCTCGGCATGACCTTGGCGCCTTATGCCTGCGACCCGTCGCTCTCGCGCGGGCGGCGCTACCCGGAGATTCCAGCGCCCACCCGCTCGGAGTACCAGCGTGACCGTGACCGCATCGTGCACTCCACGGCTTTCAGGCGCCTGGTCTACAAAACCCAGGTGTTTCTCAACCACGAGGGCGACCTTTTTCGAACTCGGCTGACCCATTCGCTGGAGGTGGCGCAGCTGGGCCGCTCCATGGCGCGCTCTTTGCAGCTGAACGAAGACCTGGTCGAAGCCATCGCCCTGGCCCACGATTTGGGCCACACGCCCTTTGGCCATGCGGGGCAAGACGCGCTGAATGCCTGCATGGCCGAGCACGGCGGTTTTGAGCACAACCTGCAAAGCCTGCGGGTGGTTGACAAGCTCGAAGAGCGCTACCCGGCCTACGACGGGCTGAACCTGAGCTTTGAGGCGCGGGAAGGCATCCTCAAGCACTGCTCGCGCCGCCACGCCGAAGAGCTCGAGGCCGCCGAGCCCGGCGGCGTGGCCAGGCGCTTTTTAGACCGCAGCCAGCCCAGCCTGGAGGCGCAGCTGTGCAACCTGGCCGACGCCATTGCTTATAACGCCCACGACATTGACGACGGCGTGCGCTCCGGCCTCATCACCTTGGCGCAGCTCAAGGAGCTTGATTTATTTGAGCGCTACCGCCTGCAAGCGCTTCAAGAGCACCCGGACTTGGCGCAGCCCCAGCGGGCGCGCCGCCTCTTGTACGAGGCCATACGCCGCATGCTCAGCGAACAGGTCTACGACCTGATTGCCACCACCCAAGTCTTGCTGGCCCAAGCCCGACCAAGAAGTGCGGATGCGGCCAGGCAGGCCGGGCCTTTGGTGCGATTTTCAGACGCCATGCATGCCCAGGGTGTGCAGCTCAAGCAATTTTTATTCGCCCAGCTTTACCGGCACCCGCAGGTCATGCACACCACCGGCTGTGCCCAGCAGATCGTGCGCGAGTTGTTTGCCGCTTACATGACTCAGCCCTCGGCCATGCCCGCCGATTACGCCGCGCAAGCCGATGGCCCGCGCGCCGTGGCCGACTACATTGCCGGCATGACAGACCGCTTTGCCGCACGCGAACACGAGCGCCTGACCGGGCAGCGCTTGCTGTGAGCGCCGGCGCTGTTCAAACCGGCCGGACTGCGGCCTTGGTGGTGTTGGGCGGCATGGTGGCCGCCTTGCACCTGGGCAAGCTGCCGCCCGCCTTGCCTGCGCTGCAAGCCGACTTGGGCATCAGCTTGGTGCAGTCTGGTTTTTTGTTGTCCATGGTGCAAATGGCGGGCATGCTGCTGGCTATTTTTGTGGGGCTGGCGGCCGACAGTGCGGGCCTCAAGCGCAGCATGGTGGCGGGTCTGAGCATTTTGGCGCTGGCCAGTGTGCTGGGCGGCTTGGCCAACTCGGCCTGGATGCTGCTGGGCTTGCGCGCTCTGGAGGGCCTGGGCTTTTTGCTCACCGTGCTGTCCGCGCCCGCCTTGATCCGCCGGCTGGTGGCGCCCGAGCGCCTGGCCGGCATGCTGGGGGTGTGGGGCACTTACATGCCTGTGGGCACCGCCGTGGCCTTGTTGGCTGGCCCCTTCGTCATTCCAACTTGGGGCTGGGCGCTGTGGTGGGAGCTGTTTGCCGCTGTGGCAGCGCTGACGGCCTGGGCCTTGTACCGCTGGGTGCCGGCTGACCCGCCTGCACCTGCGGTCAGCCAGCGCAGCCCTGCATGGGCCCGCCTGCAAGGCACGCTCAGCCACCCCGGCCCTTGGCTGGTGGCGCTCATGTTTTCGGTGTATTCCTCGCAGTGGCTGGCCGTGGTCGGGTTTTTGCCGTCTATCTACGCCCAAGCCGGTGTGGGCGGTGCGTTGCTGGGTGTGCTCACGGCGGGGGCAGCCGCCATCAACCTGGTGGGCAACCTGGCCTCAGGCCGCTTGTTGCAGCGCGGCTGGGCGCCTGAGCATTTGTTGTGGACGGGTTTTGCCAGCATGGCGCTGGGCAGCGCCTTGGCTTTTGCGGGTTGGACCGAGGGCCAGCCCTGGTTGCGCTATGCGGGAGTGCTGCTTTTTTCCAGCGTGGGCGGACTGGTGCCGGGTACTTTGTTCTTGCTGGCCGTGCGCCTAGCCCCAGGTGAGCGCCAAGTGGCCACCACCGTGGGTTGGGCCCAGCAGTGGTCGGCGCTGGGTCAATTTTTTGGCCCGCCCGTCGTCGCCTGGGCGGTGGCACGCAGCGGTGGCTGGCACATCACACCCTGGGTGACCGGGGCTTGCTGCGTGGCGGGGGCAGGGCTGGCTTGGTTGGCGGGGCGCGAACTGCGGCGTGCCTCAGCGCGTTGAGCCCGCTGGCGACCTGGGCTGTCGGCCAGAGGTGGTTGGGCTTGGTGCCAAAAAAGAGGCGCCGCAGCGCCTCTTTTGAGCTTTCAAGCTGAGTGGTGCTTATTCAGCCTCGATCTTGGCCTCGCGGATGGCCTTGGCCCATTTGGCGGTTTCCAGCTTGCTGCGCTGCGCCAGGGCCTCGGGTGAGGCCGGGGCTGTTTCAAAGCCCAGGGCGGCGAAGCGCTCCAAAATGTCTTTGTCGGTCGCTGCCGCATTGGCCGCGCGGTTGAGCCGGTTGATCACCTCGGGCGGCGTGCCGGCGGGGGCGAACAGGGCAAAGTAGGCAATCAGCTCATAGTCCTTCAAGCCCAGCGCCTCGTTGACCGTGGGCAACTCGGGGATGGCTTTGGAGCGCTGCGTCGAGGTCACGGCCAGGCCGCGCACCTTGCCCGCTTTGACCTGCGGCAGCATCACTGCAAAGTCGGCGGTGAACAAATTCACCTGGCCGCCTATGAGGTCGGTCATGGCCGCCGGGCCGCCCTTGTAGGGCACATGCGTCATGGAGATGTCGGCCATGCTGGTGAGCATTTCGGTGGACACGCGCTGCGAGGTGCTGGCGCTGGCAAAGGTCATTTGGCCGGGCTTGGACTTGGCCATGGCCACCAACTCTTTGAGCGTTTTGACGGGCACATCGTTGTTGACCCCGACGATCAGCGGCACCGAGCCGAGGTAGGCGATGGGCGCAAAAGCCGTGTCTTGGTCATAGGGCAGCTTTTTCATCAGGCTTTTGAGCGCCGCGTTGGTGCTGTTGGTGCCCACCAAGATGGTGTAGCCGTCGGCCGGCGACTTGGCCACCGCGTCGGCGCCCAGCATGCCGTTCACACCCGCCCGGTTCTCCACCACGATGGGCTGGCCCAGGTTCTCTGCCATTTTTTGCGCAAAAGCCCGGCCAATCTGGTCGGTGGCGCTGCCAGGCGCAAAAGGCACGATGGCCTTGATGGGTTTGCTCGGAAATGCCGGGGCTTGCGCCAGCACCTGCGCACTCAGGCCCAAGCCCAACATCAGGCCCAAAAGACGGGGGAAACGAAAGCGCATGAGGACTCCTCAAAATAAAAACAATGTCCTCAATATTAGGCGCTGCCCGCCAAGTCCCAACTTAGGATCTACCCGCTCAAACTCGCACATCAGATTAACTGCATTAATTGGGGTCAGATACAGATTAAACTTTTCCATGGCCAGACAACCCCGCCTCACCCTTCCCGGATTTCCGCACCATGTGATTCAGCGTGGCAACGACCGGCAAGCTATTTTCAAAGACGACCATGACCGACTGCGGCTGCTCGGCTTGTGGGCCGAGCATGCGGCGCGCACCCGGGTGGCCCTCCATGCCTACGTGCTCATGGACAACCACTTTCACTTGCTGCTCACGCCCGAGACCGAGACCGGCATGCCCGAAATGATGCAAGCCGTGGGCCGCAGCTATGTGCGCTATTTCAACAACCGCCACGGCCGCACAGGCACCTTGTGGGAAGGGCGCTACCGGTCCAGCCTGATTGACACTGAACAGTATCTGCTGACCTGCATGGCCTACATCGACCTCAACCCCGTGCGCGCTGGGGTGGTAGAGGGGCCTGCTGACTTTGCCTGGTCCAGCCACAGGCACTACATAGGGCAGCAGGTGAACAAATGGGTGACGCCGCACGCACTGATTTGGGGCTTGGGCAACACGCCTTTTGCGCGTGAGGTGGCTTACCTGGACATGGTGCAGGCGGGCGTGTCCCCGGCCCAGCAAGCATCCTTGACCCATTCGGCCTTGACCGGATGGACATTGGGCTCAGAAAAGTTCGTTCACAGTTTGAAGGAGCGGACTGGCCACAAGCTCACGCCTGCCAAGGCCGGGCGTCCGCGTTTGGCCAAGGACTGAGCTGCAGCCTAGGCCGGCACTTTGATCTGTCCCCAATTAATTTTGCGAGGTTGGCCGGACGAATTAATCTGTATCTGACCCCAATTATTTTCGTTGGCATTGTTGTTGCAAAGCCTTATGCTCCGCGATCTGGTTTTTTGAACATGAGGGTTTCCCATGACTACGGCTGCTGAACTGCAACACTCGCAACAACATGGCTTGTACAACGCCCAACAAGAGCACGACGCCTGCGGCGTGGGTTTTGTGGCGCACATCAAGGGCCATAAAAGCCATGCCATCGTGCAGCAGGGACTGAAGATCCTTGAAAACCTGGACCACCGGGGCGCGGTGGGGGCAGACAAGCTCATGGGCGACGGCGCGGGCATCTTGATTCAGTTGCCTGACGCGCTCTACCGTGAAGAGATGGCCAAGCAGGGCGTGAACCTGCCGCCGCCCGGTGAGTACGGCGTGGGCCTGGTGTTTTTGCCCAAAGAGAACGCCTCGCGCCTGGCCTGCGAGCAGGCCATGGAGCGCGCCATCCGCTTAGAAGGCCAGGTGCTGCTGGGCTGGCGCGACGTGCCGGTCAACCGTGACATGCCCATGTCGCCCACGGTGCGCAAAAAAGAGCCCATCATCCGCCAGGTCTTCATAGGCCGGGGCAACGACGTGATCGTGCAAGACGCCTTAGAACGCAAGCTCTACGTCATCCGCAAAACGGCCAGCGCGGCGATTCAAGGCCTCAAGCTCACGCACAGCAAAGAATATTACGTGCCCAGCATGTCCAGCCGCACCGTGGTCTACAAGGGCCTGCTGCTGGCCGACCAGGTGGGCACTTATTTCCTGGACCTGCAAGACGCGCGCTGCGTCTCGGCCATTGGCCTGGTGCACCAGCGTTTTTCCACCAACACCTTTCCCGAGTGGCCGCTGGCCCACCCCTACCGCTATGTCGCCCACAACGGCGAGATCAACACGGTCAAGGGCAACTACAACTGGATGAAAGCACGCGAGGGCGTGATGTCGTCGCCTGTGCTGGGCAAGGACCTGCAAAAGCTCTACCCCATCAGCTTTGCCGACCAGTCCGACACCGCCACCTTTGACAACTGCCTGGAACTGTTGACCATGGCCGGCTACCCCATCAGCCAGGCCGTGATGATGATGATCCCCGAGCCCTGGGAGCAGCACACCACCATGGACGAGCGCCGCAAGGCCTTTTATGAATACCACGCGGCCATGCTAGAGCCCTGGGACGGTCCGGCCTCCATTGTCTTCACCGACGGCCGCCAAATTGGCGCCACGCTGGACCGCAACGGCCTGCGCCCCTCGCGTTACTGCGTGACCGACGACGACCTGGTCATCATGGGCTCCGAATCGGGCGTGTTGCCCGTGCCCGAGCATAAAATTGTGCGCAAGTGGCGCTTGCAGCCGGGCAAGATGTTCCTGATCGACCTGGAGCAAGGCCGCATGGTGGACGACGAGGAGCTCAAAGCCAGTCTCTCCAACAGCAAGCCCTACAAGCAGTGGATTGAGAACCTGCGCATTAAGCTCGACGATGTGCAGCCCGCACCGGGCTCTGCGGCACAAGCCAGCGAACCCGTGAGCTCGGGCCTGTCGCTGCTGGACCGCCAGCAGGCCTTTGGCTACACGCAAGAAGACATCAAGTTCTTGCTCTCGCCCATGGCCCAGGTGGGCGAAGAGGCCACCGGCTCCATGGGCAACGACAGCCCCTTGGCCGTGTTGTCCAACAAAAACAAACCGCTCTACAACTACTTCAAGCAGTTGTTCGCCCAGGTCACCAACCCGCCCATAGACCCCATCCGCGAAGCCATCGTGATGTCGCTGGTGTCCTTCATCGGCCCCAAGCCGAATTTGCTGGACATCAACCAAGTCAACCCGCCCATGCGGCTGGAGGTCAGCCAGCCTGTACTCAACAAGGCCGACATGGCCAAGCTGCGCCACATCGAGGCCTTCACCCAAGGCAAGTTCCGCAGCTACACCCTGGACATCACCTACCCCACAGCCTGGGGCCATGAAGGTGTGGAGGCCAAGCTGGCTTCTTTGTGCGCCGAGGCGGTGGACGCCATTCAAGACGGCAAAAACATCCTCATCGTCAGCGACCGCGCCATCAGCGCCACCCAAGTGGCCATACCCGCGGCCTTGGCCCTCTCGGCCATTCACCAGCACCTGGTGCGGGAAGGCTTGCGCACCACCGCCGGCCTGGTGGTGGAAACCGGTTCGGCCAAAGAGGTGCACCACTTTGCCGTGCTGGCCGGTTATGGCGCCGAAGCCGTACACCCTTACCTCGCCATTGAGACGCTAGAAGAGCTGGCCGCGGGTTTGCCTGGCGACTTGGGGCCTGAAAAAACGGTCTACAACTTCACCAAGGCGATTGGCAAGGGCCTGTCCAAGATCATGTCCAAAATGGGCGTGAGCACCTACATGTCTTACTGCGGCGCGCAGCTGTTTGAGGCCATTGGCTTGAACCGCGCCATGGTGGCCAATTACTTCACGGGCACGGCCTCGCAGGTCGAGGGCATTGGCGTGTTTGAGATTGCCGAGGAAGCCCTGCGCATGCACCGCGCCGCCTTTGGTGACGACCCGGTGCTGGCCACCATGCTGGACGCAGGCGGCGAGTACGCCTGGCGCGCCCGTGGCGAAGACCACATGTGGTCGCCCGACGCGATTGCCAAGCTGCAGCACTCCACCCGTGCCAACAACTTCAACACCTACAAAGAGTACGCGCAGCTCATCAACGACCAAAGCCGCCGCCACCTCACGCTGCGCGGCCTGTTCGAGTTCAAGATAGACCCGGCCAAAGCGATTGCGCTGGACGAGGTCGAGCCGGCCAGCGAGATCGTCAAGCGCTTTGCCACCGGCGCCATGTCGCTGGGCTCGATTTCCACCGAGGCCCACGCCACCCTGGCCATTGCCATGAACCGCATAGGCGGCAAGAGCAACACCGGCGAAGGCGGCGAGGACCCAGCGCGCTACCGCAACGAGCTCAAGGGCATCCCCATCAAGCAGGGAGAAAGCTTGAAAAGCGTGATCGGTGCCAAGCAAGTCGAGGTGGACCTGCCTTTGCAAGACGGCGACTCCCTGCGCTCGCGCATCAAGCAAGTGGCCTCGGGCCGCTTTGGCGTGACCACCGAGTACCTGGTCTCGGCCGACCAAATTCAAATCAAGATGGCCCAGGGCGCCAAGCCCGGCGAGGGTGGCCAGCTCCCGGGCGGCAAGGTCTCCGAGTACATAGGCGCCTTGCGCTACTCGGTGCCGGGCGTGGGGCTGATCTCGCCACCGCCGCACCATGACATTTACTCCATCGAAGACCTGGCACAGCTCATTCACGACCTGAAAAACGTCAACCCCAGGGCCGACATCAGCGTCAAGCTGGTCTCTGAAGTGGGCGTGGGCACCATTGCCGCCGGCGTGGCCAAGGCCAAGGCCGACCATGTGGTGATCGCCGGCCACGACGGTGGCACGGGCGCCTCGCCCTGGTCGTCCATCAAGCATGCCGGCTCGCCCTGGGAGATTGGTCTGGCCGAAACCCAGCAGACCCTGGTGCTCAACCGCCTGCGCGGACGCATCCGCGTGCAGGCCGACGGCCAAATGAAGACCGGCCGCGACGTGGTCATAGGCGCGCTGCTGGGCGCCGATGAGTTTGGCTTTGCCACTGCGCCACTGGTGGTTGAAGGCTGCATCATGATGCGCAAGTGCCACCTCAACACCTGCCCGGTGGGCGTGGCCACGCAAGACCCGGTGCTGCGCCAAAAGTTCGCGGGCAAGCCCGAGCATGTGGTGAACTACTTTTTCTTTGTGGCCGAAGAGGCCCGCCAACTCATGGCCCAGCTGGGCATCCGCAAGTTCGACGACCTGATTGGCCGTGCCGACCTGCTGGACACGCAAAAAGGCATTTCCCACTGGAAGGCCAGCGGCCTGGACTTCAGCCGCTTGTTCTACCAGCCCATCGTGCCCGCCGACGTGCCGCGCCTGCATGTCTCGCACCAAGAGCACGGCCTGGAAAAAGCCTTGGACATGCGCTTGATTGAAAAATCAAAAGCCGCGCTGGAAAAAGGCGAAAAGGTGCAGTTCATGGAAGTGGCGCGCAACGTCAACCGCACCGTGGGCGCCATGCTCTCGGGTGAGTTGATTCGCCGCCATCCCCAAGGCCTGCCCGACGACCACCTGCGCATACAGCTCGAAGGCACGGGCGGCCAGTCTTTTGGCGCCTTCTTGGCCAAGGGCATCACGCTTTATTTGATTGGCGATGCCAACGACTACACCGGCAAGGGCATGTCAGGCGGGCGCATTGTGGTGCGGCCCAGCATTGACTTCCGGGGCGAGGCCGTGAAAAACACCATCGTCGGCAACACCGTGCTTTACGGTGCCACCACGGGCGAGGCCTTTTTCAGCGGCGTGGCTGGTGAGCGCTTTGCGGTTCGCCTGTCGGGCGCCACCGCTGTGGTGGAAGGCACGGGCGACCATGGCTGCGAGTACATGACAGGCGGCACCGTGGCCGTGCTGGGCAAAACCGGCCGCAATTTTGCGGCGGGCATGTCCGGCGGCGTGGCCTATGTCTACGACGAGGACGGCCAGTTTGCCTCGCGCTGCAACACCGCCATGGTCTCGCTCGACAAGGTGCTCACGGCGGCCGAACAAACCCAGCAAGACAAAGCCGGCTGGCATTTGGGCGAGGCCGACGAGGACCAGCTCAAGCGCCTCTTGCAAGACCACCACCGCTGGACCGGCAGCAAGCGCGCCCGCGAACTGCTGGACAACTGGAACGAGGCCAGGGCCAAGTTCGTCAAGGTCTTCCCCATCGAGTACAAGCGCGCGCTCACCGAGCGCAAGGCCAAACTCGCCTTGGCCGCCACCGAGTCCACCCAGGCTGTCGCCGCCACTTGAGCCGCAGCCAAGCTGTTTGAAATTTTGCAGAACACAGCCCGCCGGTGAGATTTACCTCGGGCCCTGTTCTCCACTGACTGACAAAAGGAATCCATCATGGGAAAAATCACCGGCTTTATGGAGTTTGAGCGCCTTGAGGAGGGCTACAAACCCGTGCCAGAGCGCTTGAAGAATTACAAAGAATTCGTCATTGGTCTGGACGACAAGCAAGCCAAAACCCAGGCCGCCCGTTGCATGGACTGCGGCACGCCGTTTTGCAACAGCGGCTGCCCGGTCAACAACATCATTCCTGACTTCAATGAAATGGTGTTCCGCGCAGACTGGCACAACGCCATCGTCACGCTGCACAGCACCAACAACTTTCCGGAGTTCACCGGCCGTATTTGCCCCGCCCCGTGCGAGGCCGCGTGCACGCTCAACGTCAACGATGACGCGGTGGGCATCAAGTCCATTGAGCACGCCATCATTGACCGCGCCTGGGCCGAAGGCTGGGTCAAGCCGCAGCCACCCAAGCACAAAACGGGCAAAAAAGTGGCCGTGGTGGGCTCAGGCCCGGCCGGCATGGCGGCGGCCCAGCAGCTCGCCCGCGTTGGCCACGATGTGACGGTGTTCGAGAAAAACGACCGCGTGGGCGGCTTGCTGCGCTACGGCATTCCTGACTTCAAGATGGAGAAAATCCACATCGACCGCCGCGTCGAGCAAATGCAAGCCGAGGGCGTGACCTTTCGCACCGGCGTGATGGTGGGCGAGTTGCCACAAGGCTCCAAGGTCACCAACTGGGCCCAAGAAACCATCAGCCCGGCGCAGCTGAACCAAGAGTTTGACGCCGTGCTGCTGGCCGGTGGTTCTGAGCAGTCGCGCGATTTGCCCGTGCCCGGCCGCGAGCTGGAAGGCGTGCATTTCGCCATGGAGTTTTTGCCCCAGCAAAACAAGGTCAACGCGGGCGACGCTTACAAGAACCAGTTGCGCGCCGACGGCAAGCACGTCATTGTCATAGGCGGCGGCGACACCGGCAGCGACTGCGTGGGCACCAGCAACCGCCACGGCGCGGCCAGTGTGACCCAGTTTGAGGTCATGCCCCAGCCCCCCGAGCAGGAAGACAAGCCCTTGGTTTGGCCCTACTGGCCGCTGAAAATGCGCACCTCGTCGTCTCATGAAGAAGGCTGTGTGCGCGAGTTTGCTGTCTCCACCAAGGAGTTTGTGGGACACAACGGAAAACTCACGGGCCTCAAAACCGTGCATGTCGAAATGAAGGGCGGCAAGCTGCTTGAGATTCCTGGCACTGAAAAAGAACACCAGGCCGACCTGGTGCTGCTGGCCATGGGTTTTGTGAACCCGGTGGCCACAGTCTTGGACGCCTTTGGCGTGGACAAAGACAACCGGGGCAATGCCCGGGCCCACACGGAATTTACCGGTGGTTACCTCACCAACGTGCCCAAGGTGTTTGCCGCAGGCGACGTGCGCCGAGGCCAGTCGCTGGTGGTGTGGGCGATCCGCGAGGGCCGCCAAGCCGCCCGAGCCATGGACGAGTACCTCATGGGTTACTCCGACCTGCCACGCTGAGCCCTCGCGGTCGCCCAGGGGGCCTGATGTGAAGGCACCGGCCTGGCGGCCGTTGCGTGCGAGGGCCGCCAAGCCGCACCAGCGATGGACGAGTACCTCATGGGTTACTCCGACCTGCCACGCTGAGCCCTCGCGGTCGCCCAGGGGGCCTGATGTGGGGATATCAGAACTGCCACGCTGAAGTGCTTGAGCTGACCGTGGCCGGTATGATCACGACAATCCATGAAAGCCGGCGTTGCTGCCGGCTTTTTCAACTTCATGTCAGAACCCTCACCGCCCGCCACCGACGATTTGGTTGAACTGCGCGACCTCACTTTTGCCTATCCGGGCACCGAGGGCACGCGAACGATTCTCCAGAGCGTTAGCCTGCGCATCCCGCGTGGCAAGGTGACCGCGCTCATGGGCGCCTCCGGGGGCGGTAAAACCACGGTGCTGCGGCTCATTGGCGGCCAGCAGCTCGCCAGCGCGGGTCAGGTCTTGTTTGACGGCCAAGACGTGGCCAGCTTGGATGCGGCGGGTTTGTATGCCATGCGCAGGCGCATGGGCATGCTGTTTCAGTTTGGCGCCTTGTTCACCGACCTGAGTGTGTTTGACAACGTGGCTTTCCCGCTGCGCGAACACACGCCGCTGACCCCGGCCCTGATCCGCGACATTGTGCTCATGAAGCTGGACGCCGTGGGCCTGCGCGGTGCGCGCGATCTCATGCCCTCGCAAATTTCGGGCGGCATGGCCAGGCGGGTGGCCTTGGCGCGTGCCATTGCGCTGGACCCTGAGCTCATCATGTACGACGAGCCCTTTGCGGGACTGGACCCGATTTCTTTGGGCACTGCCGCCCAACTCATTCGCCAGCTCAACGACACCTTGGGCATCACCAGCATCGTGGTCTCGCACGACTTGGAAGAAACCTTTCGCATTGCCGACCAGGTCATCATCTTGGCCAATGGCGGCATTGCCGCCCAGGGCACGCCCGAGGAGGTGAGGCACTCCAGCGATCCATTGGTGCACCAATTCGTCAATGCACTGAGCCACGGACCGGTGCAGTTTCACTACCCGGGCCCGTCGGTGGCCGATGATTTTGGCCCGGGCTCGGCCACGACCGCGCGCAAAGGACGGCGATGAACACCTCCAAACCCTGGGCTTTGCTGGCCCAACTGGGCTTTGGCATTCGGCGCAAACTGGCCGATGTGGGCCATGCCTGCCGCCTGTTTGCCCACCTGCTGACGCTCAGCCCGGTCACGCTCAAGCGTTTTGGGCTGGTGCGCGACCAAATTTTCTTTTTGGGCAACTACTCGCTGGCCATCATCGCGGTGTCTGGGCTGTTTGTGGGTTTTGTGCTGGGCCTGCAGGGCTACTACACCTTGCAGCGCTACGGCTCGGCCGAGGCTCTGGGCCTGCTGGTGGCGCTGAGCTTGGTGCGCGAACTCGGGCCCGTGGTCACGGCGCTCTTGTTTGCCGGGCGCGCGGGCACGGCGCTGACGGCCGAAATTGGCCTGATGAAAGCCGGCGAACAACTCTCGGCCATGGAGATGATGGCGGTGGACCCCGTGCGCCGCATCTTGGCGCCGCGCCTGTGGGGCGGCATCATTGCCATGCCTTTGCTGGCGGCGGTGTTCAGCGCCGTGGGCATCTTGGGTGGCTGGCTGGTGGGCGTGGTGATGATTGGGGTGGACGAGGGCTCTTTTTGGAGCCAGATGCAAGGCGGCGTGGATGTCTGGCGCGATGTGGGCAATGGCATTCTCAAAAGCGTGGTGTTTGGCGTCACCGTCACCTTTGTGGCGCTTTACCAGGGCTTTGAGGCGCAGGCCACGCCAGAGGGCGTCTCGCGCGCCACCACCCGCACCGTGGTTCAAGCCTCTTTGGCGGTGCTCGGTCTGGACTTTGTGCTCACGGCCTTGATGTTCAGTTTGTAAATACAGTTTGTCTTGGTGGGCGCTGGCCATGAAGCCCCACTTGCCATGAGAAAATCGTGTAATGTTTTGTTGACTTTCATTGATCTGTCAGCCCAAAGCCGCTCTTGACCGTTGATCATTCAACGCTCGCTCATCCCAGAAAGTGTGTATGCAACGTTCCAGCAAAGACCCGTGGGTCGGTTTGTTTGTCCTCGTGGGCGGACTCGCGGTGCTGTTTTTGGCCCTCAAAGCGGGCAATCTGCTCACGGTCAGCTTGTCCGACAGCAACTACCCAGTCACAGCCCGGTTTGACAACATTGGCGGTCTCAAGCCCCGGGCTGCCGTGAAAAGCGCCGGTGTGGTGGTCGGTCGGGTCGAGTCTATTGGTTTTGACGACAAGAGCTACCAGGCCAGCGTGCGCCTGGCCTTGGACAAGCGCTTTGTGTTCCCCAAAGACAGCTCCCTGAAAATTCTCACCAGCGGCTTGCTGGGCGAGCAGTACATTGGCATAGAGGCCGGTGGCGACGAGAAAAACCTGGCCGCCGGCGACCTGATCACCACCACCCAATCGGCCGTGGTGCTGGAAAACCTCATCAGCCAGTTTCTTTTCAGCAAGGCCGCTGAGCCAGGCGCACCGGCTGCAGGTCCTGCACCCGGAGGCAAGCCATGAGCTTGGGGGCTCTTTGCAGGGCGATGTTGGCTCTGTGCTTGGCGGTGCTGCTGTCGGGCTGTGCCACCACGGGCAAAGACCCGCGCGATCCCTGGGAGGGCTACAACCGCCAGATCACAGAGTTCAACCTCGTGCTCGATGAAAACGTGCTTGAGCCCGTGGCCAAGGGTTACCAGGCTGTGTTCCCGGGTCTGGTGCGCGCCGGAGTCAGTAATTTCTTTGGCAATCTGACCGACGTGTGGTCCACCGCCAACAACTTGCTGCAAGCCAAACCTCGGGAGACCACCGAAAGTTTGTTTCGCGTGAGCATTAACTCCACCCTGGGTTTGTTGGGCGTGATTGACGTGGCCACCGAGCTCAACATTCCCCGCCACAAGGAAGATTTTGGCCAAACCCTGGGGCGTTGGGGTGTGCCCCCTGGGCCTTATCTGGTCTTGCCCGTGTTGGGGCCATCGACCCTGCGCGACACCGTTGCCTTGCCGGTGGACTGGAAGGGCGACTTGCTCAACATTTACGACATTGCTGTGCAATCGCCCTTGAGCGTGCTCAGGGTGGTGGACAAACGGGCCAATTATTTGGGCGCAGGCAATTTCCTGGACGCCGCCGCCCTTGACAAATACACCTTTATTCGCGAGGCATATCTGCAGCGCCGCCGTGGCTCGCTGCCGCGCAACGCGCTGGTTGAGCTTGAGGAGCGCTACGACCTGCCTGAACCCGGCACGCCTTCTGCGCCTGCGACTCCCTCTGCCAGACCTCAACCGGGTGCAGCAGCGCCTTGATACAAAAACCCCTGAACCCTGGGCTGCAGCTTCTGGGCAGCCACGCAACTTTTGGCCCTTGACCCGATCAAACATTTATGAACCGAAGAACCTTTCAACACCTGTGGTCCCTGGGCCTGGCTTTGGCACTGTCTTTGGGCGGCGCCAGCCTTCATGCCCAAAGCGCCGAGGGGCCAGACCAGCTCATCAAGCGCTTGTCCACCGACGTGCTGGACACCATCAAGACCGACAAGGACGTGCAGTCTGGTGACGTGCGCAAGATAGTGACTTTTGTCGACGCCAAGGTCATGCCCCATGTGAACTTCACCCGCATGACCGCCTCGGCCGTGGGCCGCAACTGGCGCCAGGCCACGCCTGAGCAGCAAAAGCGCCTGCAAGACGAGTTCAAGACCATGTTGGTGCGCACCTACTCGGGCGCGCTCAGCCAGGTCAAGGACCAGACTGTGTCGGTCAAGCCGCTGCGGGCGGCTGCCACAGACACTGAGGTGATTGTGCGCAGCGAGGTGGTGGGCCGGGGCGAGCCCATTCAGCTCGACTACCGCATGGAAAAAGGCCAGGCAGGCTGGCGCATTTACGACCTCAACGTGCTGGGTTTCTGGCTGGTGGAAACCTACCGCGCGCAGTTTGCCCCAGAGATCACCGCCAACGGCATTGACGGGCTGATTTCAGCCCTGGCAGAGCGCAACAAGGCAGGCAGCGCGCCTGCCAAAAAGAGCTGAGCTGCGCCATGGAAGTGCGCTTGCCCGCCGTGCTCACCCATGCGCAGGCCAACACCTGCGCCAAAGCGCTGCAAGCGGCACTCCGAATGGGCCAGTCTGGACCAGCCGTGGTGGTCAACGCCTCGGCCTTGAGGCAATTCGACTCCTCCGCGCTGGCCGTGTTGCTCGACTGCAGGCGCTTTGCGGTGTCTTTGGGTTTGTCCTTTGCGGTCGCGGGCATGCCGCCGCGCCTGCGTCAGCTCGCGGGCCTCTATGGCTTGGCCGAGTTGGTACCCGCCGCCTCTGAAGCCGCTCCTGTCTCAGCCCCAGAATCCGCGCCAGCGGCCCCCTGAATCCAGGGCTTGCCCCCCGCTGCGGGCTCACAAGACCCATCGCCCCGTAAAATACTCGGCTAATGCCAGCTGTCTCTTTTCAATCTGTCTCTAAGCACTATCCCTCACGCGGCACAGGCTCGGCCGTCCAGGCCCTGGACCAGGTGAGTTTTGACATTGAGCAAGGCGAGTTTTTTGGCCTGCTCGGCCCCAACGGCGCAGGCAAAACCAGCTTGATCAGCATTTTGGCCGGCTTGTCCCGCGCCAGTGCCGGCTCGGTCAAGGTGCACGGCCACGATGTGTACACCGACTACGCCCAGGCCAGGCGCCTGTTGGGCGTGGTGCCGCAAGAGCTGGTTTTCGACCCTTTTTTTACGGTGCGCGAGTCCTTGCGCATCCAGTCCGGCTACTTTGGCATCAGGAACAACGGCGCGTGGATAGACGAGCTGCTGGAATGCCTGGGCCTGACCGACAAGGCGGGCGCCAACATGCGCCAGCTCTCGGGCGGCATGAAGCGCCGCGTGCTGGTGGCCCAAGCCTTGGTGCACAAGCCGCCTGTCATCGTGCTCGACGAGCCCACCGCTGGCGTGGACGTGGAGCTGCGCCAAACCCTGTGGCAGTTCATCGCCCGGCTCAACCGCGAGGGCAGCACGGTGTTGCTGACCACCCATTACCTGGAAGAGGCCGAGGCCTTGTGCGGCCGCATTGCGATGCTCAAGCAAGGCCGCATGGTGGCGCTGGCCTCGTGCTCGGACCTGCTCAAAAACGCCACCTCCAATGTGCTGCGCTTCAAGCTCGACCGCGAGCTGCCGCCGGCCTTGGCCGCCAAAGCCCGGGTGACCGGCCGCGTGGTGCAGTTTCCGGCGCACGACGCGCTGGAGATTGAGCAGTACCTGGCGGCGGTGCGCGAGGCGGGGCTGGCGGTGGAAGACGTGGAAATTCGCAAGGCCGACTTGGAAGACGTGTTTCTCGAGGTCATGGCCTGCCAAGCCGAGAGTCAGCCGCGGAAAGGCCAGTCATGAAAGACAAGTTTTTGACCGGTGGCTGGCAGACCCTGCTGTACAAAGAAGTGCTGCGCTTTTGGAAGGTGGCTGGCCAAACCGTGGGCGCGCCCATCCTCACCTCGGTGCTCTACATGCTGATCTTTGGCCATGTGATGGCCGACCATGTGAAGGTCTACGACACCGTCAGCTACACCGCTTTTTTGGTGCCAGGTCTCGTGATGATGAGCGTGCTGCAAAACGCCTTTGCCAACAGCTCTTCGTCCATGGTGCAAAGCAAGGTCATGGGCAACCTGGTGTTTTTGCTGCTCACGCCGCTGTCGCACTGGCATTGGTTCATTGCCTATGTGGGCTCGTCGGTGCTGCGCGGTTTGGCTGTGGGCCTGGGCGTGCTGGTCGTGACATCCTTGTATGGCCAGCCCGGCCTCCTGCACCCGATGTGGGCGCTGGCTTTTGCCGTGCTCGGCGCGGCCTTGCTGGGCTCGTTGGGTCTGATTGCCGGTTTGTGGGCTGATAAATTTGACCAAATGGCGGTGTTCCAGAACTTTGTGATCATGCCCATGACGTTTTTAAGCGGCGTGTTTTATTCCATCCATTCGCTGCCGCCTTTTTGGCAAACCATCAGCCACCTCAACCCGTTCTTCTACATGATTGACGGCTTTCGCTACGGCTTTTTTGGCGTGAGTGACATCTCGCCCTGGATCAGCTTGGCCATGGTGGCTGCAGCTTGGCTGGCGGTCAGCGCCACCGCCTTGCACCTGCTCAAAATTGGCTACAAGATCCGCCACTGACCGCATGCTGCCCGACCGGCCACCTCGAGACCTGACATGACCTCCGAAGAACTCCAAGCCCTCATTGCCGCTGGCCTCGATTGCCAGCACCTCACCGTCTCTGGCGACGGCCGCCACTGGCAGGCCGTCATCGTCTCCAGCGCCTTTGAGGGTCAGCGCTTGATCCAGCGCCACCAGCGCGTCTACGCCACCTTGGGCAGACGCATGCAAACCGACGAGGTGCATGCCTTGTCCATGAAAACGCTCACCCCGGCCGAATGGTCGGCGCAGCAAGGTTAAAGCCCGTGGACAAATTGCTTATTCGTGGCGGCCGCACGCTGCATGGCCAGATCAAGGTCTCAGGCGCCAAAAACGCGGCCCTGCCCGAGCTGTGCGCCGCCTTGCTGACCGACCAGCCTGTGCAACTGGACAACGTGCCCCGCCTGCAAGACGTGGCCACCATGCTCAAGCTCATTGGCCACATGGGTGTGCGCGCCGAGCGCGACCCTGAGCATCCGACGCGCGTGCGCTTGGATGCCAGCGCCTTGAATCGGCCCGAGGCGCCCTATGAGCTGGTCAAAACCATGCGCGCGTCGGTGCTGGCCTTGGGGCCTTTGCTCGCGCGTTTTGGCCAGGCCCGGGTGTCCTTGCCCGGCGGCTGCGCCATTGGCTCGCGCCCGGTGGACCAACACATCAAGGGCCTGCAGGCCATGGGTGCCGAGATTTCGGTGGAGCACGGCTACATGCTGGCCAAGCTCGCTGGCGGTGCCTCGCGCCTCAAAGGCGCGCGCATCACCACCGACATGGTCACCGTGACCGGCACTGAAAACTTTCTCATGGCTGCCAGCCTGGCCCAGGGCGAGACCGTGCTGGAAAACGCGGCCCAAGAACCAGAGATCAGCGACCTGGCCGAGATGCTTATTCAAATGGGTGCGCGCATACAGGGCCACGGCACCAGCCGCATCCGCATTCAAGGCGTAGAGCGCTTGGGCGGCTGCACCCACCAAGTGGTGGCCGACCGCATTGAGGCGGGCACCTTTTTGTGCGCCGTGGCGGCCGCTGGCGGCGACGTGCTGCTGCAGCAGGGCAGGGCCGACCACTTGGACGCCGTCATTGAAAAGCTGCAGGCCGCCGGTGCCCTCATCAGCGCCACCGAGCACGGCATCCGCATCCAGGCCTCGGGTCGCCTCAAGGCCCAATCTTTTCGCACCACCGAATACCCGGGCTTTCCCACCGACATGCAGGCGCAGTTCATGGCGCTGAACGTGATCGCCCACGGCAGCAGCAAGGTGACAGAAACCATTTTTGAAAACCGTTACATGCATGTCAACGAGATGACTCGCTTGGGCGCCAACATCCAGGTCGAAGGCAAGGTCGCCTTGGTTGAAGGCGTGGCGCAACTCTCGGGCGCCACTGTCATGGCCACCGACCTCAGAGCCTCGGCCAGCTTGGTGATTGCCGGTTTGGTGGCCGAGGGCGAGACCACCGTGGAGCGCATTTACCACTTGGACCGGGGCTACGACCAAATGGAGACCAAGCTGCGCAGCCTGGGTGCCGACATTGAAAGGATCCAGTGATGGCCATGATCACGCTGGCCTTGTCCAAGGGCCGTATTTTTGACGACACCTTGCCGCTGCTGCGCGCTGCGGGCATTGAGGTGCTGGACGACCCGGAAAAATCCCGCAAGCTGATTTTGGCCACCAATCGGCCCGATTTGCGGGTGGTGCTGGTGCGTGCCACCGACGTGCCCACCTATGTGCAGCACGGCGGGGCCGACCTGGGCGTGGTGGGCAAAGACACGCTGCTCGAGTCGGGCAGCCAGGGCCTGTACCAGCCGCTGGACCTTCACATTTCCAAGTGCCGCATCAGCGTGGCCGTGCGCCAGGGCTTTGACTACGCCGCCGCTGTGCGCCAAGGCGCGCGCCTGAAGGTGGCCACCAAGTACGTGGCCATTGCCCGCGACTTTTTTGCCGCCAAGGGCGTGCATGTGGACCTGATCAAGCTCTACGGCAGCATGGAGCTGGCCCCGCTCACGGGCTTGGCCGACGCCATTGTCGATTTGGTCTCCACCGGCAACACGCTCAAGGCCAACCAGTTGATAGAGGTCGAGCAGATCATGGACATCAGCGCCCGCTTGGTGGTCAACCAGACTGCGCTCAAGCTCAAGCAGGCGCGCATTCGCCAGATCATTGACGCCATGGCCCAGGCCTTGGCCCCTTCTACAGCCCCAACGGCTTGAGTTTTTTGCCCCACCCCCATGCCAGCCCAACCTTTGCACCTGTCCACTGCCCAAACCGACTTTGAAGCTGCCTTCAAGGCCCGCCTGCATTGGTCGGCCGACACCGATTCGGCCATCGAGCAGCGCGTGGCCGACATCCTGGCCGATGTGAAGCTGCGCGGCGATGCGGCGGTGCTCACCTACACCGAGCGTTTTGACGGCCTCAACGCGCCCGACATGGCCGCGCTGGAGCTCAGCCAGGCCGAACTGAAGTCCGCCTTTGAGGGCCTGTCCGCCGCCCAGCGCGAGGCCTTGGAGTCGGCCGCGGCCCGGGTGCGCAGCTACCACGAGGCGCAGAAAAAAGCCTCGGGCGAGAGCTGGAGCTACCGCGATGCCGACGGCACGCTCTTGGGCCAAAAAGTCACGCCGCTGGACCGCGTGGGCATTTACGTGCCCGGCGGCAAAGCGGCCTACCCGTCGTCGGTGCTGATGAACGCCATCCCCGCCCAGGTGGCGGGTGTGGGCGAGATTCTTATGGTCGTGCCCACGCCCCGTGGCGAGAAAAACGCCTTGGTGCTGGCCGCCGCCTATGTGGCGGGCGTCAGCCGCGCCTTCACCATAGGCGGCGCCCAAGCCGTGGCGGCCTTGGCCTATGGCACGCAGACCATCCCTGGCGTCGACAAAATCACCGGCCCTGGCAACGCCTATGTGGCGGCCGCCAAGCGCCGCGTGTTTGGCACCGTGGGCATAGACATGATTGCCGGCCCGTCTGAGATTTTGGTGCTGGCCGACGGCTCCACCCCCGCCGACTGGGTGGCCATGGATTTGTTCTCGCAGGCCGAGCACGACGAGCTGGCGCAAAGCATTTTGTTGTGCCCCGATGCGGCCTACATCGCCCAGGTGCAAGCGGCCATAGACCGCCTGCTGCCCGAGATGCCCAGGCGCGAGATCATCCGCCAAAGCCTGAACGGCCGTGGCGCGCTCATCCTCACGCGCAGCATGGAAGAGGCCTGCGCCATCAGCAACCGCATTGCCCCTGAACACTTGGAAATCTCCAGCCACGAGCCTGGCCGCTGGGAGCCATTGCTCAAGCACGCGGGCGCCATTTTCATGGGCGCCTACACCAGCGAGTCGCTGGGCGACTACTGCGCCGGCCCCAACCATGTGCTGCCCACCAGCGGCACCGCGCGCTTTTCCAGCCCGCTGGGTGTCTACGATTTTCAAAAGCGCTCAAGCCTGATTGAGGTCAGTGCGGCAGGCGCGCAGGTGCTGGGCCGCATTGCCGCCGAGCTGGCTTACGGCGAGGGCCTGCAGGCCCACGCCCGCGCGGCCGAAATGCGGCTGAACCCTGTTCCCCCCATGAGGAAAACCGCGTGAACAGCTCCTTGGACCCCCAAATGGCCCGCCTGATCCGCCCCGACGTGCAGGCCATGCACGCCTATACCGTCCAGGACTCGGCAGGCATGGTCAAGCTCGACGCCATGGAGAACCCGCACCGCCTGCCGCCCGCCTTGCAGGCCGAGCTGGGCCAGCGCCTGGGCGCGCTGGCGCTCAACCGCTATCCCGACTCCCGCATCCACACCTTGCACCAGGCCTTGACCGAGTACGCCCAAGTGCCCGAAGGCTTTGGCCTGATGCTGGGCAACGGCTCTGACGAGCTGATTTCCCTGCTGGCCCTGGCCTGCGCGCAGCCTGGCGCCCGCGTGCTGGCCCCCGTGCCCGGCTTTGTGATGTACGCCATGAGCGCTCAGTTGCAAGGACTGCAGTTCACGGGTGTGCCGCTGACTGTCGATTTTGAGCTGGACCTGCCCGCCATGCTGGCCGCCATCGCGCAGGACAAGCCCGCCATCACTTACCTGGCCTACCCCAACAACCCCACGGCCAACCTCTGGGACGATGAGGCTGTCGAGGCCATCGTCGAGGCTGTGGGCCAGCAAGGCGGTTTGGTCGTCATGGACGAGGCCTACCAGCCTTTTGCCAGCAAAAGCTACATGAAGCGCCTGGCTGGCCACCGCCATGTGCTGCTCATGCGCACCCTGAGCAAATTTGGCTTGGCCGGTGTGCGCCTGGGCTACATGGTCGGTCCGCAAGCGCTGATCGATCAGATCGACAAGGTGCGCCCGCCTTACAACATCAGCGTGCTCAACTGCGAATGCGCGCTCTTTGCACTGGAACACCGCGCCGAGTTTGCGCAGCAAGCCAGCGCTTTGGTGCAAGCGCGCGAGCAGCTGATCGCCGACTTGGCCCTGCTGCCCGGTGTGCAGCCCTTCAAGAGCGACGCCAACATGGTGCTGGTGCGCCTGGCTGGGGACGGTGAGCGCGCCGCCTCGGTCTTTGATGGGATGAAATCGCGCGGTGTGCTGGTGAAAAACGTTTCTAAGATGCATGCTTTGCTCACCAACTGCCTGCGCCTGACCGTGGGCACCGCCGACGAAAACCGGCAGATGCTGCAAGCCCTCCAACAAAGCCTATGACCTTACTCACCCCGGCCACCCCTCGCACTGCAGAGGTCAGCCGCCACACGGCAGAGACCAAGATCACCGTCAAGCTCAATTTGGACGGCACGGGCCAGTCGCGGCTGTCGACCGGCATTGGTTTTTTTGACCACATGCTCGACCAAATCGCCCGCCACGGCCTCATCGATTTGGACATCGTCTGCGAGGGCGACCTGCACATCGACGGCCACCACACCGTGGAAGACGTGGGCATCACCCTGGGCCAAGCCATTGCCAAGGCCGTGGGCGACAAAAAAGGCCTGCGCCGCTACGGCCATGCCTACGTGCCCTTGGACGAAGCGCTGTCGCGCGTGGTGGTTGATTTTTCAGGCCGGCCCGGCTTGGTGATGCATGTGCCCTTCAAGAGCGGCATGATTGGCCAGTTCGACACCCAACTGGCCTATGAGTTTTTTCAGGGCCTGGTGAACCACGCTTTTATCACCTTGCACATTGACAACCTGCGCGGTGAAAACGCCCACCACCAGGCCGAGACCGTGTTCAAGGCCGTGGCCCGGGCGCTGCGCATGGCGCTGGAAATCGACCCCCGCGCCGCCGGCACCATTCCCTCGACCAAGGGATCTCTTTGATCTCTGGCCTGCTTTCCTTGGCGCTGCCTGTCTCCCATGTCCTCTAAAACTGTTGCAGTCGTCGATTACGGCTCGGGCAACCTGCGGTCGGTCTCGCAAGCCGTGATGCATGTGGCGCAAGCCACTGGCCACGATGTCAAGGTCACGGCGAGTGCCGCTGAAGTGATGGCCGCCGACCGCGTGGTCTTGCCCGGCCAAGGCGCCATGCCCGACTGCATGCGCGCGCTGGACGAATCGGGCTTGCGCCAGGCCGTGCTGCACGCCGCCGCCCACAAACCTCTTTTTGGCGTGTGCGTGGGCATGCAAATGCTGCTGGACCAAAGCCACGAGGGCAGCTCTGGCGAGCCCACCCCAGCGCTGGGTGTGATTCCAGGCGAGGTGCTGCGTTTTGAGTTGGCCGGGCGCCTGCAGCCCGATGGCAGCCGCTTCAAGGTGCCGCAAATGGGTTGGAACCAGGTCCTGCAAACCCCAAGCGCCTCAGGGCCCCATGCGCTGTGGCAAGGCATTCCCGATGCCGCCTACTTTTACTTTGTGCACAGTTTTTACGCCCGTCCGTCGGATGCGCGCCACACCGTGGGCGAGGCCGACTACGGTGGCCGCTTTACGGCGGCCTTGGCCCGAGATAATATTTTTGCAACCCAGTTTCACCCGGAAAAAAGCGCCGAGCATGGCTTGATGCTTTACCGGAATTTTTTGCACTGGCAGCCTTGAATCATCTGCTTTTCGGCTGCCCTTTTTGCTCACCCGTCCCGCCAATATTGGCTTTTTTTGGCTCTGCCTGCCCCGAACATGCTTCTCATTCCTGCCATTGACCTGAAAGACGGACAGTGCGTGCGCCTCAAGCAAGGCGATATGGACCAGGTCACCACCTTCGGGGAAGACCCGGCCGCCATGGCCAGGATCTGGGTGGACAAAGGCGCGCGGCGCCTGCATTTGGTGGACCTCAACGGCGCTTTTGCGGGCAAGCCCAAAAACGAGCAGGCCATCCGCAAAATCCTCAAAGAAGTGGGCAGCGAGGTCGAGGTGCAACTTGGCGGCGGAATCCGCGACCTCGACACCATTGAGCGCTACCTCGATGCCGGCCTGCGCTACGTGATCATTGGCACCGCGGCCGTGAGAAATCCGGGCTTTTTGCAAGACGCTTGCACCGCCTTTGGCGGCCACATCATCGTCGGCCTCGATGCCAAGGACGGCAAAGTTGCCACCGACGGCTGGAGCAAACTCACCGGTCACGAGGTGGTGGACCTGGCCAAAAAATTCCAGGACTACGGCGTTGAGTCGGTAATTTACACCGACATTGGCCGCGACGGCATGCTCTCGGGCATCAACATCGAGGCCACTGTGCGCCTGGCCCGGGCGCTGACGATTCCGGTCATTGCCTCGGGCGGCTTGTCCAACCTGGCTGACATTGAGGCCTTGTGCGAGGTGGAGTTCGAGGGCGTGGAGGGCGTCATTTGTGGCCGCTCCATCTACACCGGCGATTTGGACTTTGCGGCCGGCCAGGCCAGGGCCGACGAATTGAACGGCTAAGACCTCCCGCCTGCCTCACGGTGTCGGCCAGTGCGGCCGCCCTTTATTTTTCAAAAACCCCACGCCATGCTTGCCAAACGAATCATTCCCTGCCTCGACGTGACGGGCGGCCGCGTGGTCAAGGGCGTGAATTTTGTGGAACTGCGCGACGCGGGCGACCCGGTGGAAATTGCCGCCCGTTACAACGACCAAGGCGCCGACGAGCTCACCTTTTTAGACATCACAGCCACCAGTGACGGCCGCGATTTGATCTTGCACATCATCGAGGCCGTGGCCTCGCAGGTGTTCATTCCGCTCACCGTGGGGGGTGGCGTGCGCACGGTGGACGACGTGCGCCGGCTGCTCAACGCGGGCGCCGACAAAACCAGTTTTAACTCGGCCGCCCTGGCCAACCCGCAAGTCATCAACGATGCCTCGCAAAAATACGGCGCCCAGTGCATTGTGGTGGCCATAGACGCCAAGCGCCGCAGCGACGAAGACGCCCTTGTGCGCGGTGCAGGCTGGGACGTGTACAGCCACGGCGGGCGCAAAAACACGGGGCTGGACGCCGTGGCCTGGGCCAGCGAGATGGCCAGGCGCGGGGCAGGTGAGATTTTGCTCACCAGCATGGACCGCGACGGCACCAAGTCCGGCTTTGACCTGGCGCTCACCCGCGCCGTCAGCGACGCCGTCAGCGTGCCTGTGATTGCCTCAGGCGGCGTGGGCACGCTGGACCACCTGGCCGATGGCGTGCAACAAGGCGGCGCCGACGCCGTACTGGCCGCCAGCATCTTTCACTATGGCGACTTCACCGTCGGGCAGGCCAAGCAGCGCATGGCCGAGCGCGGCATTCCCGTCAGGCTTTGAACGCTTGGCAAGCAGCGGCTCAGCCGCTGCCTTCACGTAAGATGACTTTATGAATTGGCTCGATCAAGTCAAGTGGGACGCCCAAGGCCTGGTGCCCGCCATTGCGCAAGAGGCCGGCTCTGGCGACGTGTTGATGTTCGCCTGGATGAACCGCGAGGCCCTGGAAAAAACCGCCGAATTGGGCCGCGCCGTGTACTTCAGCCGCTCGCGCGGCAAGCTCTGGTTCAAGGGCGAGGAATCTGGCCATGTGCAAACCGTGCACGACATCCGCTTGGACTGCGACCACGATGTGGTGCTGCTCAAGGTCACACAAGCCGGTGAAGACACGGCCATTGCCTGCCACACCGGGCGCCACAGCTGCTTTTTTCAGCGCTACGAAGGCGGTCAGTGGCACACGGTCGAGCCGGTGCTCAAAGACCCTGCACAGATTTATAAAAAACCATGAGCTCCCACGACCCTTCCCTGGACGCGCTGGCCCGCTTGGCCGCCGTCATTGAAAGCCGCAAGCCAGCCCATGGCGGCGATCCCGACAAAAGCTATGTAGCCCGCCTGCTGGCCAAAGGGCCGGACGCCTTTCTCAAAAAGATTGGCGAAGAGGCCACCGAGACCGTGATGGCGGCCAAAGACCTGGACCGGGAATTCAGCCCCGCGCTGCAGGCCAAATTGGTCGGCGAGGTGGCCGATTTGTGGTTTCACTCCATGATTGCGCTGGCGCACTACGGCCTCCAACCTGCCGATGTGGTGGCCGAGTTGGAGCGCCGTGAAGGCACCAGTGGCATCGAAGAAAAGGCCTTGCGCAAGGCCCAAGCCCGCGAAGCCGCGGAAAAATAGCCTCGGGGAGCTGTTCCCTGTTCAACTGAAAGCCGGTCATGCAGCCTGTCTCGCCTTTGGGCCTGGACGACAAGACACCCGGCGACCGCCTGGTGATGCAAATCCTCTACGGACTGCACACCTTGGCTTGGTTTTCCGGGGGGACGCTGGCGGTGGTGGCGCTGGTGGTCAACTACATACGCCGCGCCGACGAGCGCGATGGACTCTGGCGCGCTCACCACAGCTACATGATCGCTACCTTTTGGTGGACGCTGCTGTGGCTGGTGTTGTTGTCCCCACTGTGGTTGCTCTTTATTTTTCCAGGCTGGATCGCCTACTTTGGGGTCTTGCTGTGGTACCTTTTTCGCTGTATCAAGGGCTGGCTGCGCTTTAATGGCGACCGCTTGCCCACCGACCTTCCCCTTGACCAGACCGATACCCCATGAGCCAGCCCACGCACGCCCCAGACAACTGTATTTTTTGCAAGATTGCCGCTGGAAAAATCCCCAGCCGCAAGGTTTACGAAGACGAGGACATTTTTGCCTTTCACGACATCAACCCTTGGGCGCCTGTACATTTCCTCATCATCCCGCGCCAGCACATTGCCTCCATGGCCCAGGTGGGCGCCGAGCACGAAGCCTTGCTCGGGCGCATGATGACGCTGGCGCCGCGCTTGGCCCTGGAGCAAGGCTGCAAGCCTTACCCCGAGGGTGGGTTTCGCATTCTCACCAACACCGGCGCCGAAGGCGGGCAGGAGGTGCACCACCTGCACTGGCATGTCATGGGCGGACCCAGGCCTTGGTTGCGGGGCTGAGGGAGCCCTTGAAAGGGCATTGAGGTGGCGGGTCGCCGCCATGGACTTACCTTTGCTCACGGGTTTTGTCTTTTAAGGTCTATAGAATCTGCGAGTTTTGTGAGAGGCCCAACCTCGGGTCACCTATTCAGGAGCTAAACATGGGTTCGTTTTCTATTTGGCACTGGCTGATCGTGCTGGTGATTGTGGTGATGGTGTTTGGCACCAAAAAGCTCAGAGGCATGGGTTCAGACTTGGGCAGTGCGGTCAAAGGCTTCAAAGACGGCGTCAAAGACAGCAATGCGCCGCCCGCCGAAGAGCCCGCTGCTCAAAATTCAGCCCAGGTGGCCAACCAGACCGCCGTTCAGCCCGACAAAAACACCATTGACGTGCAGGCACGCGCCAAGTCTTGATGATGGCTGGGACGAGCTGCGCACCCTTGGCGCGCGACTGACATGATTGACCTTGGCATCTCAAAAATAGCGCTCATTGGCGCTATTGCACTGATCGTGATCGGCCCTGATAAATTGCCGCGCGTGGCCCGCACCATTGGGGCCCTGCTGGGCAAGGCCAGGCGCTACGTGGCCGATGTCAAGGATGAGGTCAGCCGGACCATGGACCTCGAAGAGCTCAAGAAGATGAGGGACACCGTGGAGTCTGCGGCCCGAGATGTCGAAACCTCGGTGCAGACCACGGCCAGTGACCTTGAAAGCTCTTGGGGCGAAGCGACTTCCTCGCTGACCTCGGACAGCAGCACAAGCTATGTGCCCTCCATGACCGTGTTTCCCGAGTACAAACACCCGGGTAAAAAGTGGCGCGTCAAGCAAGGCGCCATGCCGCAGTGGTACAAGTCGCGCTCGGGTGTGCGCACCAAAGCCTTGTCGGGTGCCGCGCGCGTGGCGCGTTACCGGCCCAAGCCCAGCGCGCATGCCTGAAGTCCGGGCTTTTTGCTCACAGCCCCTGAACCGCAGAATTTCACCCCCATGAGCGATCCGCAGAACACCAAGCCCGACGAGTTGGCCGGCACCGAACAGCCTTTTGTGCAGCACCTCAAGGAGTTGCGCGACAGGCTGATCAAAGCCGTTCTGGCCATTGGCGTGATGGCCGGCGTGCTCGCGCTCTTTCCCGGCCCCAGTGCGCTGTATGACCTGATGGCCGCGCCCTTGGTAGCCACCTTGCCGCCTGGCGCCACCTTGATTGCCACCAACGTGGTGTCGCCCTTTGTGGTACCCATCAAGATTTTGTTCATGGCTGCCTTCATGCTGGCCTTGCCCGTGGTGCTCTACCAAGTGTGGGCCTTTGTCGCGCCCGGTCTTTACTCGCATGAGAAAAAACTGGTGTTTCCGCTGGTGGTCTCGAGCACTCTGTTGTTTTTCATAGGCGTGGCATTTTCTTACTTCCTGGTTTTTGGCCAGGTGTTCAAGTTCATCCAAAGCTTTGCGCCCAAGTCCATCACGGCCGCCCCTGACATTGAGGCTTACCTCAGCTTTGTGCTGGGCATGTTCCTGGCATTTGGCTTGGCCTTTGAAGTGCCAGTGGCTGTGGTGTTGCTGGTGCGCATGGGCATTTTGACCGTGGCCCAACTGCGCGAGTGGCGCGGTTATTTTTGGGTGATTGCTGCCGTGGGCACTGCCCTGGTCACGCCGCCTGATGCCGGCTCCATGCTGATGTTGTTGGCGGTGGTGGGCAGTTTGTACGAGGTAGGCATCATTGCGGCCAGTCTTTTTCTCTCGAAAACCAAGTCCTCCAGTGAAGACAGTGATTCGGCGGCCAAACCGTGAATTTTTTGAGCCTTTAAGCCTGGTTTGAAGCCGCCTTCAGCGCAGCCGTTTGGCCTGTTGGCGCTTGCCTGGTGTCACCTGTATCTCCAAGCTGCCTTCTCGCCGCTCCACCCCCAGTTTGGAAGCCGCGCCAGGTTGCAGGGCAGCCACCGCGCTGAGTAACTCTGTGACATTTTTTACAGGCTGACCGGCCACCGACACGATCACGTCGCCAGGCCGCACACCCGCTTGGGCGGCCGGGCCGTTTTGCAGCACGCCGGTGATGATCACGCCTGTTTTGCTGCGCACTTTGAAGGTCTCGGCCAACTCCGCATTGAGCTCTTGCGGTTCCACCCCTATCCAGCCCCGCACCACCTGGCCATCGCGCACGATGGAGTCGAGCACCTGGCGGGCGGTGGAGACGGGAATGGCAAAACCAATGCCCATGGAGCCGCCTGAGCGTGAATAAATGGCGGTGTTGATGCCCAGCAACCTGCCTTGCGTGTCGACCAGCGCGCCGCCTGAGTTCCCTGGGTTGATGGCGGCATCGGTTTGGATGAAGTTTTCAAACACGTTGATGCCCAACTGGTTGCGCCCCAGCGCAGAGATGATGCCGCTGGTCACCGTTTGACCCACGCCAAAAGGGTTGCCAATGGCCAGCACCTGGTCACCGATTTCCAGGTCATCGGAGTTGCCCAGCACCACCACGGGCAGGCGATCGAGTTCAATTTTCAGCACGGCCAGGTCGGTTTCCGGGTCCACCCCCACCACCCGGGCGCGGGCTTTGCGCTGGTCATTGAGGCTGACCTCAACGTTGTCAGCACCTTCAATCACATGGTGGTTGGTCAAGATGTAGCCGCTGGCGCTGACGATGACGCCGCTGCCCAAGCCCGCCTGGGGTTCACCTTCGGCTTGTTCGCCGAAGAAAAAGCGGAACCATGGGTCCTGTGCATGGGGGCTGCGGTTTGTTTTGTTGGCGGTGATGCTGACCACCGCCCCAGACGCTGCCTTGGCGGCCGCGCTGAAGCTGCCGGGCGCTGCCAGCTTGACCGAGCCGCTGGCCGGCGCCTCGATCACGGACACGCCGGCTGCGGGGCCGCGCCGGTTCAGCCAGTCCGGCTTGAGCGTGGCCACCACAAAGTAAGCGGCCAACAGGACGGTGACAGTTTGAGAAAAAAGCAACCAAATTTTTCGCATAGAGGTGATTTAAATAAGCACAAAAAGCCGCATTCAAGGGCTATCAAAGCTTCGATTTTCACCGCAAATCCCGCCGACGCTCGGAAGACATAATTCGTTCATGTCTGACCCATTTTTTCCCCTGAGCCTGGCGCCTGGCGCTGAAAGCCCAGCCCCTGAGCGCGTGTCAGCCGAGGCCGCCCCCGGCGTGGGCCGGCAAGCGCTGCTGGCCCACTTCGACGCCTTGCTGCAACCCGAACGCTTCAAAGACTACGGACCCAATGGGCTGCAGGTCGAGGGCCGGCCTTGGGTGAGGCGCATCGTCTCTGGGGTGACCGCCAGCTTGGCCCTGATTGAGGCGGCCGTGGCCTGCGAGGCCGACGCGGTGTTTGTGCACCACGGCCTGTTTTGGCGCGGTCAAGACGGGCGCGTCACCGGCTGGATGAAGCAGCGCCTGGCCCTGCTGCTCAAGCACGAGATCAATTTGTTCGCCTACCACTTGCCGCTTGACGCCCACCCTTTGCTGGGCAACAACGCGCAGCTGGGTCTGCGGCTGGGACTGCAGGCTTTTGAGGGGCTGGCCGGGCGTTTTGGCGACCAAGCCTTGGGCTGGCTGGGCCAGCGCGTGGACAAGGCTGCTTTTGCCAGTCCCGCAGAATTGGCACTGCTGACCGAGCGTGCGCTGGGCCGCCCCGTGACCCTGGTGCCTGGCCGCGACGGGCCCGTAGAGCGCATTGCCTGGTGCACAGGCGGCGCACAAGGCCACTTTGAGGAGGCCATTGCTGCCGGGGCCCATGCCTTCATCACCGGTGAAATCTCAGAGCCGCAAGCGCATTACGCCCGCGAAATGGGGGTGAGCTTCATTGCCTGTGGTCATCATGCCTCTGAGCGCTATGGCGCTCCTGCCGCAGCCGGTCATGTGGCCGAGCAGTTGGGCCTTTTTCACCAGTTCATTGACGTAGACAACCCGGCATGAAGCCTTTGGTCATTAGCATGGGCGATGCCGCAGGCATAGGCCCGGAGATCATCCTCAAGGCCCTGGCCGCTTGGCCGGCAGACTTGGGCGCCTGCGTGGTCATGGGCGATGTGGCTGCCATGCGGCGCGCCAAGTCTTTGCCCGGCCTGGCCGAGTTGCCCTTGGCGCTGGCCGAATTGCACAGCCTGGCCGATGCCGCTGCCTTGCCGCCGGCTTGCGTGGGCGTCTTGCAGGCCTGCACCCCCCTGGCCTTACCGGTCTTTGGCCAAGTCAGCCCCGCCGCCGGTCTGGCGGCTGGGCAGTCCATCGTGGCCGGGGCGCAGGCGGTGCTGGCGGGCCAGGCCGCGGCCCTGGTGACAGCGCCCATTCACAAAGAGGCATTGGCGGCGGCGGGCCTGCCGTGGTCGCAGTTTCCGGGGCACACCGAGCTGTTGCAGGCCGAGGCGGCACGTTTTGCGGGCCGCTCCGTGGCCGACATGCCGGTTCGCATGATGTTGGCCAACCTCGAATTGCGCACCGTGCTGGTGAGCATCCACCTGTCTTTGCGCCAGGCGCTGGACCAAGTGACGCTGCCTGCGGTTTTGCAGACCCTGCGCATCACCCACGCCAGCTTGAGCCTGGCTTTGGGCCGGCCACCTCGCATGGCGGTGGCCGGGCTCAACCCCCATGCGGGAGAAGGCGGTTTGTTTGGCCGGGAGGAATTGGACGTCATTGCGCCGGCCATTGAGGCGGCGCGGGCAGAAGGCATACTGGCCAGCGGCCCTTATGCGCCAGACACCATCTTCATGCGCGCTCGCGCAGAGGCGGGTCAGCCTGGGGGTTTTGACGTGGTCGTTGCCATGTACCACGACCAGGGGCTGATTCCCGTGAAGTACCTGGGCCTGGAGCACGGAGTGAATGTCACCCTGGGCCTGCCCCTGCTGCGCACCAGCCCAGACCACGGCACCGCCTTTGATTTGGCGGGCACGGGCCTGGCCGATGCGTCCAGCCTGCTGGCCGCCATGCGTTTGGCCCGCCAGTGGAGTGTTCGCGCTCTCAGCCCTGGGCTTGTCCCTTGAGCTGATCGCGAATTTCTCTGAGCAAGACCACGTCTTCGGGCGTGGTGGGGGCCGCTGGCGCCGGGGCAGCTTCTTGGCGCTTGAGCCGATTGATCTGCCTGACCATCAAGAAAATCACAAAGGCCAAGATCAAGAAATTCACGCTGACGGTGATGAACTGCCCATAAGCGAAGACCGGCACGCCCGCCTTTTTCAAAGCGTCCAGCGTGCTGGCCGTGCCGGGCGGGATGGTCCCCAGCACCACAAACAGGTTGGAGAAATCAATTTTTCCGATGACTGCTGCCACCAAGGGCATGATCAAGTCGCCCACCATGGAGTCCACCAAGCGGGCAAACGCGGCGCCGATGATGACGCCAATGGCGAGGTCCATCACATTGCCTTTGAGGGCAAATTCTTTGAATTCACTGGAGATGGTCATGGTTTTATTTCCTTTAGAAAGCCACCGCTGAAAAAACGCGGGATTCAAGGTTACTTTAAAAATTTAGTTAAAAAATATTAACAATTGAACGCAAAAAGTGCGCTCACTCGTAAGGAATATTGACTCTCTGCCGCTTGTCTTTAGGGGCCAAGTTCAGTCTGAACAGACGTGCTGTCGGGCTATTTCCAGCGTCTGGCAGCAGACTAGGCACCTCCGGTAGAATATCGGGTTATCCCCGATGACCTTAATCAGTGAGTTTTTGAAGGATCCTCATGTCTCAAAGCAGCAGCACTCCCAGTGCGGCCTCCGTGTCTTCGGTGCCCGCAGACCCCTCTAAAAGAAACTGGATCCTGACCACCGCTGCCGTGGGTGGTGCAGGTGCTGCCGCCGTGGCCGTGCCATTCATCAGCTCCTTTCAGCCCTCAGAGCGGGCCAAGGCTGCAGGCGCGGCGGTAGAGGTTGATATTTCGGCCCTCAAGCCAGGTGAAAAAGTCACTGTGGAATGGCGCGGCAAGCCGGTCTGGATTCTCAAGCGCACACCTGAACAGCTCGAAGGTCTTAAAAAGACCGAATCGCAACTGGCCGATCCGAAGTCTGAGCGCAAGCCCGGCGAGCTGACACCGGCTTACGCCCGCAATGCCCTTCGCTCCATCAAGCCTGAACTGTTTGTGGCCGTGGGCATTTGCTCGCATCTGGGTTGCTCGCCCATTGACAAGCTTCAGACGGGTGCGCAGCCTTCGCTGCCCGATGACTGGGAAGGCGGGTTTCTGTGCCCCTGCCACGGTTCTACCTTTGACGTGGCTGGCCGCGTGTTCAAAAACAAACCCGCTCCAGACAATTTGGAAGTGCCACCGCACATGTACCTCTCCGACACGCGCTTGTTGATCGGCGAAGACAAAAAAGCTTGAGGCTCGTTTGAACCGCACTTTGGCTATGGTGCTGCGGGCGGTTCGTCCTTAGATTAGGAAATTCAAATGTCAGAATTCAAATCGATTTCTCCTGACGCCCCTGCGGGCGCCAAGCTCATGAACTGGGTGGACAACCGCTTTCCTGCGACCCAGTTGTTCAAAGACCACATGAGCGAGTACTACGCTCCCAAGAACCTCAACATTTGGTACGTGTTTGGGGCTTTGTCGCTGTTGGTGCTGGTGATTCAGATCGTCACCGGTATTTTCTTGACGATGAACTACAAGCCTGACGCAGCGCAGGCTTTTGCCTCTGTCGAGTACATCATGCGCGATGTGCCCTACGGCTGGCTCATCCGTTACATGCATTCCACCGGTGCCAGCGCCTTCTTTGTGGTGGTCTACCTGCACATGTTCCGAGGCCTGATTTACGGCAGTTACCGCAAGCCGCGCGAATTGGTCTGGGTCTTTGGCTGCGCGATTTTCCTGTGCCTGATGGCCGAAGCCTTCATGGGCTACTTGCTGCCTTGGGGCCAAATGAGCTATTGGGGCGCCCAGGTGATCGTTAACCTTTTTGCTGCCATTCCTTTCATTGGCCCTGACCTGGCTTTGTTGATTCGCGGCGACTATGTGGTGGGTGACGCCACCCTCAACCGCTTTTTTGCCTTCCACGTGATTGCCGTGCCCTTGGTGCTGCTGGGCTTGGTGGTGGCGCACATCATTGCATTGCATGAAGTGGGTTCGAACAACCCCGACGGCGTGGACATCAAGGCCAAAAAAGATGCCAATGGCATTCCTTTGGATGGCATTCCTTTCCACCCCTACTACAGCGTGCATGACATCTTTGCGGTCGGCGTGTTCTTGTTGATCTTCTCGGCCATCGTGTTTTTCGCACCTGAAGCGGGCGGCTACTTCTTGGAGTACAACAACTTCATCCCGGCCGATCCGCTCAAGACTCCTGCGCACATTGCGCCCGTCTGGTACTTCACGCCTTACTACTCCATGCTGCGCGCCATCACGTCTGAAATGATGTATGTGCTGGTGCTGTGTGTGGTCGGTGCTGCCGCCTTGACCGTGCTCAAAAGCAAGCTGCCCGGCCTGCTCAAAGGCGCTGCTTTGGGCGCTGCAGTGGCGCTGATTGCCTTGATGCTGAGCATTGACGCCAAGTTCTGGGGCGTGGTGGTCATGGGTGGTGCAGTCATCATCTTGTTTTTCTTGCCTTGGCTGGACAACAGTGAAGTCAAGTCCATTCGTTTCCGTCCAAGCTGGAACAAGTGGTTGTATGCCTTGTTTGTGGTGAATTTTGTGGTGTTGGGTTACCTGGGCATCAAGCCGCCCTCACCCATCAATGAGCGCGTTTCCCAAATCGGCACCCTGTTTTACTTCGGCTTTTTCCTCTTGATGCCCTGGTGGAGCCGCTTGGGCACCTTCAAGACCGTGCCCGACCGCGTGAACTTTGTCGCGCACTGAACGCCGGAGAAAGTAAGCCATGACAAAAATCAAACATATCGCTCTCGGTCTTTTGGCCAGCTTGGCATTCATCTCAGGCGCACAAGCGGCTGCCACTGGCATTGCATGGGACAAGGCGCCCAACCGCACCAATGACTTGCCCGCCTTGCAAAACGGCGCCAAGCTCTTTGTCAATTACTGCCTGAACTGCCATTCGGCGGCTTTCATGCGCTACAACCGCCTGACCGACATTGGTTTGACGGAAAAGCAAATCAAGGACAACTTGTTGTTTGCCACCACCAAGGTGGGCGACACCATGAAGGTGTCTTTGGACCCCAAAGAGGCCGCACAGTGGTTTGGCGGCAACCCCCCAGACCTGACGGTGATCGCCCGTTCGCGCTCCGGTGCCAACGGCTCAGGTGCGGATTACATCTACACCTACTTGCGCACCTACTACCGGGACGACACCAAGGCCACGGGCTGGAACAACCTGGCTTTTCCCAATGTGGGCATGCCGCATGTGCTGTGGGAGTTGCAAGGTGAGCGTCAGCCTGTGTTTGAGACGGCCAGCAGCCACGGGCAAGATGTTCAGGTGTTCAAAGGCTGGCAGCAGGTCAAGCCGGGCACCATGGACCAGCGCACCTATGACTCGTCCATTGCCGATCTGGTAGGCTACCTCTCCTGGATGGCCGAACCGGCCCAAAACACACGCATCCGCATGGGTGTCTGGGTGTTGCTGTTCCTGGGTCTGTTCATTCTGGTGGCATGGCGAATGAACGCGGCCTACTGGAAAGACATCAAGTAATCTTTGCCGGGCCCTTTCGGGCCCGGCCCTCTTTGGAGTGGCAGTCTTGGGGATGTGGTCCCCAGGCCTCCACTCCTTTGTAATCTAGGAGTTCCCTGTCATGATGGTTTTGTACTCCGGCACGACCTGCCCGTTTTCGCACCGTTGCCGTTTTGTGTTGTTCGAAAAGGGCATGGACTTTGAGATCCGCGATGTGGACTTGTACAACAAGCCCGAAGACATCAATGTGATGAATCCCTACGGCCAGGTGCCCATCCTGGTTGAGCGCGACCTCATCTTGTACGAGTCCAACATCATCAATGAGTACATTGACGAGCGTTTTCCGCACCCCCAACTCATGCCCGGTGACCCTGTGGACCGTGCCCGCGTGCGTTTGTTCTTGCTCAACTTTGAAAAAGAACTCTTTGTGCATGTCTTAACCCTGGAGTCCCGTGCGGCCAAAGGCAACGAGAAAACCCTGGAAAAAGCCCGTGCTCACGTCCGCGACCGCCTGACCCAACTCGC
Source organism: Polaromonas sp. YR568 (assembly GCA_945878995.1). Lineage (GTDB taxonomy): Bacteria > Pseudomonadota > Gammaproteobacteria > Burkholderiales > Burkholderiaceae_C > Polaromonas. The sequence goes on from CAMCUN010000004.1 coordinate 45,995, forward strand.
CCCGGTGTTCCTCAAGAACAAGTTCATGCTGGGCGACAACTTCTCCATGCTCGACGTCGCCATTGCGCCCTTGCTCTGGCGCCTGGATTACTACGGCATTGAGTTGTCCAAAAATGCCGCCCCCTTGCTCAAGTACGCCGAGCGCATTTTTTCGCGCCCTGCCTACATTGAAGCGCTCACACCCTCTGAAAAAGTGATGCGCAAATAAGCACGGGAGCTGTGTCTTGTCTGAACTGATGAACGCACCCGATGCCACCTCCACCCGGCCCTACCTGATTCGGGCCTTGTACGAGTGGTGCACCGACAACGGGTTCACGCCCTATGTCGCGGTGCTGGTCGATGAAACGGTGCAAGTGCCTAGAGAGCATGTGAGGAACAATGAAATTGTGCTGAACATCAGCTTCGATGCCACTAGCTCGCTCAAATTGGGCAACGATTTCATTGAGTTCAAAGCCCGTTTTTCTGGCACAGCCCGCGAGATCGTGGTGCCCATCAACCGCGTACTGGCCATTTATGCCCGCGAAAACGGCCAAGGCATGGCTTTTCCTGCTGCGCCCCCCGTCGTCAGTGCAGGCCCATCAGCGTTTTCGTCCGTGGCGCTGGCCAGGGTTGACGATGCCCCTGAGCCGGTAGCCGCCAGCAAGGCCTTGACGCCCCCGGACAGCCGGGTGGTGTCACTGCGCGGCGAGCCGGCCAGCAGCAAAGACCAAGACGCCGAGCCCCCGCCCGAGCCGCCCAAGCCAGGCGATGGCAAACGCACTGCGCTCAAGCGGGTGAAATAGCCCTCTTTATTCGCTGGCCACGGCGATAAAGCGCAGCAGCCCTGCCATCGATCAGACTCAAACAGCAGCTACACTGTTTCCCAAGCCGGCTTAGCTCAGTTGGTAGAGCAACCGCCTTGTAAGCGGTAGGTCATCAGTTCGAATCCGATAGCCGGCACCACTCGTTGGTTTAAAAAGCCTCCAGGGACATTTCCTGGGGGCTTTTTTATTTGGTGCGCCCGACACGGGCGCACTGCGCGTGACACGCAAGTGTTTTTGGGTGCATCAGGGCGCATCTGGGCGTGTGTGCACCGGGTATGACCCGATCCGGCGCACCCAAAACTTCCCTAAAATAGTTATAACTTATATCTTGATGGGTGCCCCGCATGTCCTCTTTTCACAGCCAAACCTCCGTGGTCCCCAGCCTTGACGAGGTGCAGATTGAGCACCGTGGTGCGGTGTCCCTGATCCGCCTGTCGCGCCCACGCAAGCGCAACGCCATCAATGACGGCCTGATGGCGGCCATTGGCCAGCGCATCGCCGAACTCCCCGCTTCTACGGGCGCGGTGGTTCTCTACGGTGAGGGCGAGCACTTTTGTGCGGGTCTGGACTTGGGTGAACTCAAGGACCGCGACGCCGTCGATGGCTTGCACCATTCGCGCTCCTGGTACTACGTCTTGCGCGAACTCGAGCAGGGCAGGGTGCCTGTGATTGCTGCGCTGCATGGCGCGGTGGTGGGCGGGGGGCTGGAATTGGCCGCAGCTTGTCACCTGCGGGTGGCCGATGAAAGCGCTTTTTTTGCCTTGCCCGAAGGCTCGCGCGGCATTTTTGTGGGTGGTGGCGGCTCGGTGCGCTTGCCCAAGCTGATTGGCGCCCACCGCATGCTGGACATGATGCTGACCGGCCGCGTCTACAACGCGGCCGACGGGGTGGGCATTGGCATGGCGCAATACCTGGTGCCCACAGGCCAAGCGCTGGCCAAGGCGCTGGAGCTGGCCGAGCGGGTGGCGGCCAACGCGCCCATGACCAATTACGCGCTCATCCACGGCCTGCCGCGCATTGCCGAGCAGCCTGCCGACCATGGCTTTTTAACCGAGTCCATGCTGGCGGCGCTGGCCCAGTCGGCGCCCGAGGCCAAAGCCCGGGTGCGCGCCTTTTTGGACGGCAGCGGCCCCAAGGTCAAAGTGCAGTCCAAGCCATGACCCCAAGTCCTGCTTCCGCGCCCATCTACCGAGATTTTCCTTTTGGGGTGACGCGCGGCGTGCTGCGCCACGCCGGCGGCCACCGTTACTTGCGCTGCGAGCAAGACTTGCAGCCTTATGCCGAGCGCATGACCGATCGCCTGCTTTACTGGGCCGAGCGCAAGCCCAATGCCACGCTGTATGCGCAGCGCGACCCGGTGCTCGGTGACGACTGGCGCCACCTGAGCTTTGCGCAGGCCCTGGACGCGGCCAGGCGCATTGGCCAGGCCTTGCTGGACCGGGGCTTGTCGGCCGAGCGGCCGCTGGTGATTTTGAGCGAGAACAGCTTGGACCATGCCAAGTTGGCCCTGGGCGCCATGTACGCGGGCGTGGCGTTTTGCGCTGTCTCGCCTGCGTATTCGCTGGTCAGCCAAGACTTCGACAAGCTGCGCCATGTGCTGCACACCCTCACGCCCGGCCTGGTGTTCGCGGCCGACTGGGCGCGGTTTGCCCGCCCCATTGAAGCCATGGTGCCTGCCGACGTGGAGGTGGTTTTGGGCGAGGCCCATGGCGTGGTCAGCGCAAGAGGTCACCGCATCACGGCATTGGCTCATCTGCTGGCCACCGAGCCCACGGCCAGCGTGGATGAGGCCATGCGCGCCACGGGGCCGGACACGGTGCTCAAGTTTTTGTTCACCAGCGGCTCGACCAAGCTGCCCAAGGCGGTGATCAACACCCAGCGCATGGTCTGCGCCAACCAGCGCCAGCTGCTGCAGTCCATCCCCATGCTGCAAGAAGAGCCCTTGGTGCTCATAGACTGGTTGCCCTGGAACCACACCGCCGGTGGCAACCACAACTTTTTCATGGTGCTCCACAACGGCGGGGCTTTGTACATTGACGAGGGCAAGCCCACGCCCGCGCTGCTGGGTCAGACCCTGCGCAACCTGCGCGAGATCGCACCGACCTGGTACTTCAACGTGCCCGTGGGCTACGAGGCGATTGCCCGCGCCATGGACAGCGACGCTCAGCTGCGGCGCCGGTTTTATTCACGCCTTCGCCAAAAGCTTTACTCTGGCGCAGCACTCGCCCAGCCCATTCAGGACGCCTTGTACGCACACGCCGAGCGCGAGTATGGCGAGCGCATCGTGATGACCGCAGGCTTGGGCATGACCGAGTCCTCGCCTTTTGCGCTGTTTGTCACCAACCCGCATTCACAGGCCGGGCATGTGGGCTTGCCCACCCCCGGGCTGGAGCTCAAGCTCATTGCCGTGGGTGACAAAGTCGAGGTCCGCTACAAAGGCCCCAACATCACACCTGGCTACTGGCGCAACCCCGAGGCCACGCAAGAGGCGTTTGACGACGAAGGTTTTTTCTGCACCGGTGACGCGGTCACCTGGATTGACGAGGCCAACATCCACCTGGGCCTGAAGTTTGACGGCCGCATTGCCGAAGACTTCAAGCTGGCCACGGGCACGTTTGTGAGTGTCGGGCCGCTGCGCGCCAAGATCATTGCCGCTGGCGCGCCTTACCTGCAAGACGCTGTCATCACCGGCTTGAACCTCAAAGAGGTGGGTGCCCTGCTGGTGCCCACACCCGATGTGCGCAAGCTCTGCGAGTTGCCGCCCCAGGCCCCCTTGGAGCAGGTGCTGGCTTCGGCGCCTGTGCAGGCGTGGCTGCAGCAATTGCTCGACGAATTGGCCCGCAGCGCCACCGGCAGCGCCAACCGGGTGGCGCGGGCGCTCTTGCTCAGCGAGCCGCCCTCGCTGGACCGAGGCGAGGTCACGGACAAAGGCTCCATCAACCAGCGCGCCGTGCTCTCGCACCGTGCCGAATTGGTCCAAGCCTTGCACGCGGGCACCGCCCCCCACATCGCCATCCTCCGCAGTTAAAAGAGTTCAGCCCATGCACATTCAAGACCAAGCCACTGTGGTGACTGGTGGGGCCTGCGTTGGCGACATCACCATCGGCCAGCCAGACCCACAGTTGTTGCCGCGTTTGCTCAAAAAGCTGCCTGACTGAAGTGCCCTGGGCGGGGCCGTGCGTCAGCGGCTGCCCATGATCTTGATGCGCACCGTTTGAATGTCCCAGCCGCTTTGCTGCAGGTGGGTGCACAGCCGGGGCAAAAGCTGCCTGAGCTTGGCCGCAGAGGCGCCGTGGCTGACCACCAGGCACCAGTCGCGCTCTTGCACTGCGCCCGGCAAGATGTGCGGCCTCAAACCGGGGGGAATCAGGCCCTCCACGCTGCGGTACATGGCGCTCGATTGCTCGGCCAGGCCCGCCAGCCGCGCCAGCGAGGGCGCACTTTCAATGGCTTGGTGCAGGCTTTGGGCCGGGGGCAGGCGTCTGTACATGGGGCCTCAAGGCGGGGCAGGGCAAGCAGGGCATGCCCTGAGAAGCGCAATTATGGCCTCAAGGCTGGGCTGACAGGCAGACCGGGCTGTTGGCCGCGAAAGGGGGCTCAGTTCAGGTGCTTGGCCCCTGCGCTTGACGCCCTTGAGCTTGTCCGGAAATTTCAGTTTGGGGGCTGCGTAAAATGCGAAGTTTGCGTGTTGCCAAGGTGTGCCCTTCGAAAGCGGGGTGTCCGGCAACCGGTCTTGCTCCACATCTTCAAGGGTTACTGGCATCACAGGTCCATGGCCTGTGATGACTCTCGCGTATGGCTATTACTTTCCTGACCAAAATCTTCGGCAGCCGCAACGATAGACTGCTGAAAACCTACCGCAAAGACACGGAGCGCATCAACGGCCTGGAGGCGCAGTTTGCCAAGCTCAGCGATGAGGCGCTGCGCGCCAAGACGGACGAGTTCAAGCAGCGTGTGGCCCAGGGTGAAGCGCTGGACGCGCTCTTGCCCGAGGCGTTTGCAGTGGTTCGCGAAGGCAGCAAGCGCGTCATGAAAATGCGCCACTTTGATGTGCAGCTGCTGGGCGGCATGTCCTTGCACCAAGGCAAAATTGCCGAGATGCGCACGGGCGAGGGCAAAACCCTGACCGCCACCTTGGCGGTTTACCTCAATGCGCTGGCCGGCAAGGGCGTGCATGTGGTCACGGTCAACGACTACCTGGCCAGCCGAGACGCCACCTGGATGGGCCGGCTTTACAACTTTTTAGGCCTCACGGTGGGTGTGAACACGGCGCAAATGAGCCGCGAGGAAAAGCAAGCGGCCTACGGCTCGGACATCACCTACGGCACCAACAACGAGTTTGGCTTTGATTACCTGCGCGACAACATGGTCTACGAGCCCAGTGACCGTGTGCAGCGGGGCTTGAACTACGCCATCGTCGACGAGGTGGACTCCATCTTGATCGACGAGGCCCGCACGCCGCTCATCATCAGCGGCCAAGCCGAAGACCACACCGAGCTCTATGTGGCCATGACGCGCGTCGTGCCCTTGCTCACACGCCAAGAGGGTGAAGCCGACCCACGCACCGGCGAGGGTGTGACCAAGCCTGGTGACTTCACGGTGGACGAAAAGTCGCACCAGGTCTACCTCACCGAAGACGGCCATGAAAAAGCCGAGGGCATACTCAGCAGCATGGGTTTGATCCCTGAGGGCACATCGCTCTACGACCCGGCCAACATCCAGCTGCTGCATCACCTCTACGCCGGCCTGCGCGCGCGCCACATTTACCACCGTGACCAGCATTACGTGGTGCAGGACGGTGAGGTGGTGATCGTCGATGAGTTCACCGGGCGCCTGATGTCGGGCCGCCGCTGGAGCGACGGCCTGCACCAGGCCGTGGAGGCCAAAGAGGGCGTGGAGATCCAGGCTGAAAACCAGACCATGGCCTCCATCACCTTCCAGAACTACTTTCGCTTGTACGGCAAGCTCTCTGGCATGACAGGCACGGCCGACACCGAGGCCTATGAGTTCCAGGAAATCTATGGCCTGGAAACCGTGGTGATCCCGCCCAACCGCCCCAGCCGCCGCGACGACCAGCTCGACCGCGTCTACAAAACCACCAAAGAAAAGTACGACGCGGCCACCGCCGACATCCGCGAGTGCTATGAGCGCGGCCAGCCCGTGCTGGTAGGCACCACCTCGATTGAAAACTCCGAGATCATCGACAAGCTGCTGGAAGAGGCCCAGCTGCCGCACCAGGTGCTCAATGCCAAGCAGCATGCGCGCGAGGCCGACATCGTGGCCCAGGCCGGCCGCTCGGGCATGGTCACCATTGCCACCAACATGGCGGGCCGAGGCACCGACATTGTGTTGGGCGGCAACGTTGAAAAAATGATCGAAGCCATAGAGGCCGACGAATCGCTGGACCCCGGCGCCAAGCAGGCGCAAATTGAGGGCCTGCGCGAAGGCTGGCAGGCCGAGCACGACAAGGTCAAGGCCTTGGGCGGCCTGCGCATCATTGCAACCGAGCGCCACGAATCGCGCCGCATTGATAACCAGCTCCGTGGCCGCTCCGGCCGCCAGGGCGATCCTGGCTCTTCGCGTTTTTATTTGAGCCTGGACGACCCGCTCATGCGCATTTTTGCGGGCGAGCGTGTCAAGTCCATCATGGACCGCTTAAAGATGCCCGAGGGCGAGGCCATCGAGGCGGGCATGGTCACGCGCAGCATCGAGTCTGCCCAGCGCAAGGTCGAGGCGCGCAACTTTGACATGCGCAAGCAGCTGCTGGAGTACGACGACGTCTCCAACGACCAGCGCAAGGTGATTTACCAGCAGCGCAACGACATCATGGACGCCAAGGCCTTGGGCGATCAAATCGCCTCCTTGCGCGAAGGCTGCTTCACCGACCTCACCCGCTTGCATGTGCCCGTGCAAAGCGTGGAAGAGCAGTGGAACTTGCCCGCCCTGGAGCAGGTTTTGCGCGAGCAGTGGGGCATAGAGTTGCCCCTGCAGCAGCAGCTGAGCGAGGCCTCGTCCATCACCGACGAGGACATCGTCGAGCAGGTCGTGGCGGCCGCGCACAAGGCCTTTGCGGCCAAGGTGGAGCAGGTCGGAGAAGAGAGCTTTTTGCAGTTTGAGCGCATGGTGCTCTTGCAAAGCATAGACACCCACTGGCGCGACCACCTGAGCGCGCTGGACCACCTGCGCCAGGGCATCCATTTGCGCGGCTACGCCCAAAAGCAGCCCAAGCAAGAGTACAAGCGCGAGGCTTTTGAGCTGTTTGGGCAGATGCTGGACAGCGTCAAAAACGAAGTCACGCGTTTGCTCATGACGGTGAAGGTGCAAAGCCCAGAGCAGCTCGACCAGGCCGCCCAAGACATAGAGCAGCGCGGCGAGCGCATTGCCAACGTCACCTACTCCGCCCCCGACGAAAGCGGGCAGCCCCAGGTCAGCACCGCCGAGTTGCAGGCTTTTGTGGAAGCCAACGCCATGCCCCGCGTGGGCCGCAACGACCCCTGCCCCTGCGGTTCGGGTAAAAAATACAAGCAATGCCACGGCAAGCTGGCCTGATGCTGCCCGCCTGACCAAGCCTTAAGCCCTGAAGGAATGACATGCCCGTGAACCTGGTGGCCACCCCGGCCGCTGAACTTTTTGCCGTGCCCGGCGTGCGCTGGGGCATCACCGAGGCGGGGGTGCGCAAGGCCCACCGCAAAGACCTGGCTGTGATGCTGCTTGACGAAGGCAGCGCTGTGGGCGCGGTGTTCACGCAAAACCGGTTTTGCGCCGCCCCCGTGCAGGTCTGCCGCGAGCACCTGGCGCAGGGCTTTGGCGTGCGCGCCATGGTGATCAACACCGGCAACGCCAACGCGGGCACGGGTGAAGACGGGCTGGTTCGCGCGCGCTCCACCTGCATTGCACTGGCCCGCTTGTTGGAGCTGGCGCCCGAGCAGGTTTTGCCGTTTTCCACCGGCGTGATCATGGAGCCCTTGCCCAGCGACCGCATAGCCGCGGGCCTGCCGCAGGCGCTGGACGCCGCGCTGGAAGACAACTGGGCCAACGCCGCCCAGGCCATCATGACCACGGACACCGTGCCCAAGGCCTTTTCCAGGCGCGTGGTGCTGGGCGGCCACACCGTCACGGTCACTGGCATCAGCAAAGGCGCGGGCATGATCCGCCCCAACATGGCCACCATGCTGGGCTTTTTGGCCACCGACGCCTGCATTGCGCCTGCCCTCATGGCCGATTTGGCCCATGACTTGGCTGAAGCCTCGTTCAACCGCGTTACCGTCGATGGCGACACCTCGACCAACGATTCTTTTGTGGTGGTGGCCACGCACAAGGCCGGCCATGCGCCCATCACCGCCTGGGACTCGGCCGACGGCCAAGCGCTCAAGGCAGCGCTCATGGAGGTCTCGCGCCTTTTGGCCCAGGCCATCGTGCGCGACGGCGAGGGCGCCACCAAGTTCATCACTGTGCGTGTGGAAGGTGGCAAGAGTGGTGCCGAGTGCCGCCAAGTGGCTTATGCCATTGCCCACTCACCGCTGGTCAAGACCGCGTTTTTTGCGAGCGACCCCAACCTGGGCCGCATTCTGGCGGCCGTGGGTTACGCCGGCATTGCCGACCTGGACCAAAGCCGCATTGACTTGTACCTTGACGATGTGCTGGTGGCCCAACAGGGCGGCCGCTATCCGGGCTACGCCGAGGCCGATGGCGCGCGCGTGATGCAGCAAAGCGAGATCACCGTGCGCGTGCTGCTCGGGCGCGGCCAAGCCAGTGACACGGTCTGGACCTGCGATTTTTCATACGACTACGTCAAGATCAACGCGGACTACCGCAGCTGAGCTGGCATCCACTCGTGGCCTGTGCTTGATGGCAGGGCCTTTCCCCACTATGAAGGAATGTCCATGAACGACAGCATGGAGCGGCTGATCAGCCGGGTTGAAACACTGGTGCAACGCATTGAGGCGGTGCTGCCCCAGCCCCTGAGCGCGCCCGACTGGGCCGCTGCCGTGGCGTGGCGCTACCGCCGCCGCTCGTCTGGCCACGGCGCTTTGGTGCCGGTGCTGCACACCTCCAGCATCAGCTTGGCAGATCTGAAGGAAATTGAGGACCAAAAAGAAAAAATCCAGCGCAACACCGAGCAGTTTGTCAGCGGCCTGCCCGCCAACAACGTGCTGCTCACGGGTGCGCGCGGCACGGGCAAGTCGTCCTTGATCAAGGCCTGCCTGAACGCGTATGCGCCGCGCGGCCTGCGCCTCATTGAGATCGACAAGGACGACATCACCGACCTGCCCGACATCGTCGAGTTGATAGCCCAGCGGCCTGAAAAATTCCTGATTTTTTGCGACGACCTCAGCTTTGAAGAAGGCGAGTCCGGCTACAAAGCGCTCAAGTCCATTTTGGACGGCTCGGTGGCGGCCGCCACGCCCAATGTGCTGATTTACGCCACCAGCAACCGCCGCCATTTGATGCCCGAGTACATGAGCGAGAACCTCAGCTACCAGCACACGGCCGACGGCGAGGTGCACCCGGGTGAGGTGGTGGAAGAAAAGATTTCGCTCTCCGAACGCTTTGGCCTGTGGGTGAGTTTTTACCCCTTCAGCCAAGACGAGTACCTGGTCATCGTTGGCCAGTGGCTGCGTGCCTATGGCGTGCCGGATGCCGAGGTCGAGGCTGCCCGTCCCGCCGCACTGCTGTGGGCTTTGGAGCGGGGCGGTTCGCGCAGCGGCCGGGTGGCCTACCAATTTGCCCGCGACTACGCGGGCCAACACGGTCGAACATGACTGGCCGCACATGACCGCCAAGGTGCTGGTGGCCGACGGCAGCAGGCCGCGTGAAGGCGGCGCCGACCGCGCTGTGGTCGATGTGGCCGTGGGCGTGCTCATTCGCGCTGACGGCCAGTTTTTGCTCACCTCCCGGCCGCCAGGCAAGGTTTACGAAGGCTACTGGGAGTTCCCGGGCGGCAAGCTCGAAGCAGGCGAGACGGTGGAGCAGGCCTTGCGCCGTGAACTGCATGAAGAAATCGGCATCATCATCGGTGCGGTACAGCCCTGGCGCGTGGAAATGGTGGACTACCCGCACGCGCTGGTGCGGCTGAATTTTTGCCAAGTGTGGGCCTGGACGGGCGAGTTGCACATGAAAGAAGGCCAGCGCTTTGCCTGGCAGGGCCTGCCCGTGCAGGTGCAGCCCGTGTTGCCGGGCACCGTGCCGGTGTTGGGCTGGTTCGCCCAGGAGCGCGGGTTTTCAGGCCCCACGCACGGCTGAGAACAATGCCCTCATTGGCGCTGGTGAGGGGCTGCCAAGGCCTGTGACCCGCCACAATTCGCTTGCAGGCAAACTCCTACAAAGACAAAAAATCCCCATGTAGGAGCCGGTCTGCCGGCGATTGGCTGCGTGAAGTGATGCACTTTGCCCGCCACCTATCGCTTGCAGGCAAGCCCCCACAAAGACAAACAGCCATTTCCTTTCCCTGTAGGAGCCAGCCTGCTGGCGAATCGCCGAGCTGAGCATTCAGCCTGCAAAACGATCCAGCCCTCAGCCCGCCACCGCCCACTGCCGAGCCGCCGCCAACACCGCGTTGGGGTAGGCCGCTTGACCGCGCGAGCCGTTGTAGCGGCCCAGGGCCATGAAGAGCTCGCCGCGTTCGCGGTCCAGGTAGTGGCGCAAGATCACGCAGCCAAAGCGCAGGTTGGTCTGCATGTGAAAAAGCTTGGCGACCTCGCCGTCGCCAATCAGGCGGCTCCAAAAAGGCATGACCTGCATGAAGCCGCGCGCGCCGGCCGAGCTCACGGCAAATTTGCGAAAGCCGCTTTCCACCTGGATCAAACCCAAGACCAGCTTGAGCTCCAGGCCCGCGCGCGTGGCCTCGTACCACACGGTCTGTAAAAACTCGCGGCGGATTTGCGCTTCGGGGAACTGCCGCGTCAGGCGCGCGCCCATGGCGTTCAGCCAGCGCTCGTGGGCGTCGCGGGTCTGCGCTGCCTCAAACTCAGGCACGGGCGGTGCCCGGCTTTCAATGGAGGCGCTCAGGGCTGTGCGCACCGCATCGGCCAGGGGTTCTTCCAACTGACGGCCCGCGTGCGCGCTGGGCGCGGTGCCCGCAGCCAGCAGCCAAGCCGGAGACTGCAAACTCAGCAAAAAGCCTCGCCTGCGCAGCAGGGCAGGCGTGGCACTCAGCCCAGGCTGGGGGCCTGGCCGCCAGCTCATGCCTGCAGTCTGCCCTTTAAAAAAGCCAGCACGCCGTCTGCAGGCACTTTGGTGGCGGCGCTGTCGCGGCGGTGCTGGTACTCCAGTTGGCCTTCTTTGAGGCCGCGCTCGGAAATCACCACGCGGTGCGGCACGCCTATGAGCTCCCAGTCGGCAAACATGGCGCCTGGCCGCTCGTCGCGATCGTCCAGCATCACATCCACCCCCAAGGCTTGCAGGGCGTCGTGCAGCGCTTGCGCCTCTTGCCGCACGGCCTCGCTGCGGTGCGCGCCTATGGGGCACACCACCACGGTGAAGGGTGCAATGGCGTCGGGCCAGATGATGCCGCGCTCGTCGTGGTTTTGCTCAATCGCCGCTGCGGGCAGCCGTGTGACGCCAATGCCGTAGCAGCCCATTTCCATGAACTTGGGCTTGCCGTCTTCGTCCAAAAACGTGGCGTTCATGGCCTTGGAGTACTTGGTGCCCAGGTAAAACACATGGCCCACCTCAATGCCGCGCTCAATGGCCAAGAGGCCTTGGCCGTCGGGCGAGGCGTCCCCCGACACCACGTTGCGCAAATCAGCCACCATGTCGGGCTCGGCCAGATCGCGGCCCCAGTTCACTCCGGTGAGGTGAAAGTCCACCGCGTTGGCGCCGCAAACCCAGTCGGCCATCACGGCCACCTCACGGTCGGTCACCAGTTTGACGGGCTGCTTCAAGCCTATGGGGCCGAGGTAGCCCGGCTTGCAGCCAAAGTGCGTCTCGATCTCGGGCACGGTGGCAAAGCGAAAGCCTGCCAAGCCAGGCAGCTTGCCGACCTTGACTTCATTCATGTCGTGGTCGCCGCGCAGCAGCAGCAGCCAGACCTGGGTCTTGATGGCTGCGCCTTGCTCATTGACCTCGTCGGTGGCCAACACCAAGGACTTGACGGTGCGTGCCAGCGGCAAGCCCAGCAACTCGGCCACATCGGCGCAGGTGCTTTTGCCGGGCGTGGGGGTGTGGGTCAGTGCTTGGCTGGCGGCTGGGCGCGGGCCGGCCGGGGTCAAGGCCTCGGCTTTTTCCATGTTGGCGGCGTAGTCGCTGCTGGGGCAGTAGACGATGGCGTCTTCCCCGGTGGCAGCGATCACCTGAAACTCTTCCGACAAATCGCCGCCAATGGCGCCGCTGTCGGCGGCCACGGCGCGGTAGCGCAGGCCAAAGCGGTCAAAAATGCGTCGGTAGGCCTCGGCCATCACCTGGTAGCTGGCTTTGGCCGCAGTTGGGTCGCGGTCAAAGCTGTAAGCGTCTTTCATGGTGAACTCGCGCCCGCGCATCAGGCCAAAGCGCGGCCGGCGTTCGTCGCGGAACTTGGTCTGAATTTGGTAGAAATTCTTGGGCATCTGCTTGTAGCTGCGGATGTCCTGGCGAGCGATGTCAGTGATCACTTCTTCGCTGGTGGGCTGCACCACAAAGTCGCGCTCGTGCCGGTCCCGAATGCGCAAGAGCTCGGGGCCCATTTTTTCAAAGCGGCCGGTCTCTTGCCACAGCTCGGCGGGCTGGATCACCGGCATGCTCAGCTCAATGGCGCCTGCCCGGTTCATTTCTTCGCGCACGATGGCCTCGACCTTGCGGATCACCCGCAAGCCCATGGGCCTGTAGTTGTAGATGCCGGCGCCCAGTTTTTTGATCATGCCGGCGCGCATCATCAGTTGGTGGCTGACCACCTCGGCATCGGCCGGGGCTTCCTTGAGGGTGGAAATGAGGAACTGTGACGCTTTCATGCGGGGCCGATGGCAAGAGTGGGGAAAGAGCAAGGTGACCCATCATGCTGGACAGCGCGCTTGGCGCAGTGCCTGCGGCTGTGCATAATGAGCTTAATTTAGAAATTTTGAGGTTTGATTATGCTCGACCGCGATGGCTTCAGGCCCAACGTCGGCATCATCCTGCTCAACCAGAGAAGCCAGGTTTTCTGGGGCAAACGCATACGTACCCACTCTTGGCAGTTCCCCCAAGGTGGCATTGACCGGGGTGAAAATCCCGAGCAGGCCATGTTCCGCGAACTGCATGAAGAAGTGGGTCTGATGCCGCACCATGTGCAGGTGCTTGCCCGAACCCGGGATTGGTTGCGCTACGAGGTGCCAGACCGTTTCATTCGCCGCGACGCGCGAGGCCACTACAGGGGCCAAAAGCAGATTTGGTTTTTGCTCCAACTGGTCGGACACGACTGGGACTTGAACCTGCGCGCCACCGACCACCCTGAGTTTGATGCTTGGCGCTGGAACGACTATTGGGTCCCGCTGGATGTGGTGGTCGAGTTCAAGCGTGGTGTTTATGAAATGGCGCTGTGTGAGTTGTCGCGCTTTGTTCCTCGCCTGGACGCTCGCGCTGAGGTGCGCACGGATGGCCGCAACGAGGGGCGCACAGAGCCGCGCCACCGCTACCTTCGCACCGATGTGCGCCAGCGCAGCGGCATGTCTGCAGACCCCGGCATGACTGCCATGGACTTGCCCCCAGGCGCCAGTTTCGATCCTGACCCCCAAAACAGCCTTAATCCAAGCCAAGGCTTCAAACCATGAAACCAGCCCTCGCATGGTGCGCTCTCGCTTGCTGGGCGGGCATGGGTCTGGCCCAGGCCCAGTGGCTGGGTGAGTCCAATTGGCAGGAAGGCGAGGTGCCAGAGCCGCCAGCCTTCAGTCTGGAGGGCTTGGTCCGTTTTGAGGTCCACCCCAACTCACCCATGGTGTATGAGATTGACCCACGCACCATAGTCATTTCCCCCAGCGATCGTGTGGTCCGCTATGTGGTGGTGGTGCGCAGCCCGTCGGGCGGGCGCAATGTGTTTTATGAAGGCATTCGCTGCCCCACGGCCGAGGTCAAAACCTACGCCCGCCACAACGGCAGTGCTTGGGTGGCTTTGTCCGAGCCCCTGTGGAGCCCCATGGCCAGCCGGCCATCGCGCCATACCGCGCAACTGGCGCGCCAAGGTGCTTGCGAAGGCGCGGGCACCCCTTTGAAGGCCGAGGATGTGGTGCGTGCTTTACAGCAGAATCTCAGGGCCAGTAACCGCTGATTGAGCCGCCATGCCGCTGAGCGGCTGGGGCAGTTGGACAGCTGGGCTCAGCGCGACAGGACCAAATTGGTTCTGTGCACCATTTCAGGCTCGCCTGTGTAGCCCAAGAGTTTTTCAAAGTCGCTGGAGGCTTTGCGGCAAATCAGCCGCGCTTCAGCGCTGGAGTAGTTGGCCAGCCCTCTGGCGATTTCCAGCCCCTGGCTGTCGCGAACCGCAATCACATCGCCACGCGCAAACTCGCCTTGCACGCCAGTCATGCCCACGGGCAGCAGGCTCTTGCCCTCATCGCGTAATTTGGCGGCTGCACCGGCGTCAATCTCTACGGAGCCACGCAGCTGCAGGTGGTCGGCCATCCATTGTTTGCGGGCCTGGTTTTTGGCTGTTTGCGCCATCAGCGCTGTGCCTATGCGCTCGCCAGCGGCCAGCCGCAGCAAGGCGTCGGGCTCTCGCCCCCAGGCAATCACGGTGCTGGCGCCCGAGCCGGCGGCCCGCTTGGCAGCCAAAATTTTGGTGATCATGCCGCCCCGGCCAATGCTGGATCCTGCGCCGCCGGCCATGGCTTCCAGCGCGGGGTCACCGGCCTGGGCCTCGTGCACAAAAGTGGCGGCCGGGTCTTTGCGCGGGTCGGCCGTGTACAGGCCTTGCTGGTCGGTGAGGATGATGAGCAAGTCGGCGTCCACCAAATTGGCCACCAGCGCGCCCAGGGTGTCGTTGTCCCCGAACTTGATCTCGTCGGTGACCACGGTGTCGTTCTCGTTGATCACCGGCACCACGCCCAGTTGCAGCAAGGTCAGCAAGGTGGAGCGGGCATTGAGGTAGCGCTCGCGGTCGGCCAAGTCGGCATGGGTCAGCAGCACCTGGGCACTGCCCACGCCCAACTCGCGCAGCCGGCTTTCATAGACCTGCACCAGGCCCATTTGGCCCACGGCCGCGGCCGCCTGCAGCTCGTGAATGGCGCTGGGCCGGCTGGTCCAGCCCAGGCGCTTCATGCCCTCGGCAATGGCGCCGCTGCTGACCATGATGAGCTCGTGGCCGCTCTGCCTGAGCGTGGCCATTTGGCGGCACCAGTCGCCTATGGCTTGGGCGTCCAGGCCTCTGCCCTCGTCGGTCACCAGGCTGGAGCCCACTTTCACCACGATGCGCCTGGCTTGGCTCAGCACCTCGAAAGCCGTCTTGCTGTGCATGTTGTTTGTGTGCGGTTGGAAAGGCCTGCATTCAAGCCCTGGCCATCAGGCGGCGGGGTTTGCGGGTTCTGTGGGGTCGGGCGCAAAGCGTGGGTCCACCTCTTCGGGGGGGAGGGCTGCGGCGCGCACCCCTTGAATGAATTGGAAAGCGGCACGGATCAGTGGCTCGCAGCCTTCCCGCGTCAAGGCCGAGATTTCAAACACTGGCCCCTTGAACTTGGCGCGTTTGACAAAGTCCTTGACCGTTTTGGTGCGCACTTCACCTTCTAGCATGTCCAGCTTGTTGAGCACCAACCAGCGCGGCTTGTTGTAGAGGTCCAGGTCGTATTTTTTGAGTTCGCCCACGATGGCTTTGGCCTGCGCGACCGGGTCCACGCTGTCGTCAAAAGGGGCCAGGTCCACCACATGCAGCAAGAGGCGTGTGCGCTGCAGGTGGCGCAAAAACAAATGGCCCAGGCCTGCGCCT
The DNA here is from genome assembly GCA_945878995.1 of Polaromonas sp. YR568. Lineage (GTDB taxonomy): Bacteria > Pseudomonadota > Gammaproteobacteria > Burkholderiales > Burkholderiaceae_C > Polaromonas. The sequence continues at coordinate 61,661 of CAMCUN010000004.1, forward strand.
TCAGAGGCGCCCTCGATCAAGCCGGGCAGGTCGGCCACCACAAAGCTTTGTTCGGGGCCCACGCGCACCACGCCCAAGTTGGGGTGCAAGGTGGTGAAGGGGTAGTCGGCAATGCGCGGTCTGGCGTTGGACACCGCCGTGATGAGGGTGGACTTGCCCGCATTGGGCATGCCCAGCAAGCCCACATCGGCCAGCACCTTGAGCTCGAGCTTGAGGCTTTTATGCTCGCCCGGCCAGCCCGGTGTTTTGGTGCGCGGTGCACGGTTGGTGGAGCTTTTAAAGCGCAGGTTGCCAAAGCCGCCGTCGCCGCCCTTGGCGATCATCACTTCTTCGCCAGGGGTGAGCATTTCGTAGAGCACCTCGCCAGATTCGGCGTCGGTCAAGATGGTGCCCACAGGCATTTTCAGCATGACGTCATCGCCCTTGGCGCCAAACATGTCCGAGCCCTTGCCATGCTCGCCGTGGCGGGCGTCGTGCCTGCGCGAGTAGCGAAAGTCCACCAGGGTGTTCAGGTTGGGGTCGGCCACCGCGTACACATGGCCGCCTCGGCCGCCGTCACCACCGTTGGGTCCGCCAAATTCTTTGTATTTTTCGTGCCGGAACGAGACGCAGCCACTGCCGCCATCGCCTGCGGCGATGTCAATAAAAGCTTCGTCAACAAATTTCATGGGGAATGGGGCTGGATGGGCCGGTCGCTAGTTTACAAAAACAGTGTGCTGTGCAGCTTGAGAAGGCGCTCGCCTTGGGGCCTGTGCTCCCGCTGGGCTGGGGCGCTGCAAGCATCAACAAAAAAGCCCCGCTGGCGGGGCTTTTTGAAGCTCAAAGTGAGTCGGCTCAGGCCGGGGTCACGTTGATCATGTGCTTGTTCAAGGCGCCTTTGAAAGAAAAGGAGACTTGTCCATCCACCAGCGCAAACAAGGTGTGGTCTTTGCCCATGCCGACATTGGTGCCGGCGTGGAACTTGGTGCCACGCTGGCGCACGATGATGCTGCCTGCGTTGATCACCTGACCGCCAAACGCTTTGACACCAAGCATTTTTGGCTTGGAATCGCGCCCATTTCGCGTAGAGCCGCCGCCTTTTTTCTGTGCCATTTTCTAGACTCCTGATAAGGCGGCTCAGCCGGCGATGACGCCGATCTGCAGCTCGGTGTAGTTTTGGCGGTGCCCTTGGCGCTTTTGGTAGTGCTTGCGACGGCGCATCTTGAAGATGCGAACCTTGTCGTGCCTGCCTTGAGCCAACACCGTGACTGTGACAGTTGCGCCGGACACCAAGGGCGTGCCAACCTTGATCTCGCTGCCGTTGCCGACAGCCAAAACCTGGTCAAACACGATCTCTTGGCCTACGTCCGCAGCAATCTGTTCTACTTTAATTTTTTCACCGGAAGCAACTTTGTATTGCTTGCCACCGGTTTTTATGACCGCGTACATGTAAACCTCTCCATTGAGTCTTCCGCAAACCCAATTTCACGGAAGCCCTCCAGTATAGCCTAGCGGGCTCTGGCCTGTCCAGACCCACTAGCGCCTCATTTTGTAAGCCCCTGAGTGATTCATCGCATTTCCTTATAATTATTTTTATTTTTCACCCACGGAAATCTTTTGTTGCTTTCATCATCCATGTCCGACGCCATGAATCTGGTTGCCCAGGACATGCGTGGCATGGATGCGGTGATTGAGCGGCGCCTGAGCTCCGATGTGCCCCTGGTGGGGCAAATATCGCGCTACATCGTCGCCGCGGGCGGCAAGCGGCTGCGCCCTGTCCTGCTGCTGCTCATGTGCGGCGCCCTGGATTGCCGCAGTGAGCAGCGCCTCAATTTGGCTGCGGTGGTGGAGTTCATCCACACCGCCACCCTGCTGCACGACGACGTGGTCGATGAGTCCACCCTGCGCCGAGGCCGCGCCACCGCCAACGAGGCTTTTGGCAACCCCGCCAGCGTGTTGGTGGGAGATTTTTTGTACTCCCGAGCATTTCAAATGATGCTCGAAGCCCAAGACATGCACGTGATGGAGGTGCTTGCCGAGGCCACCAACGTGATTGCCGAAGGCGAGGTGCAGCAACTCATGAACATGCACGACGCTTCTTTGTCTGAAGAAAACTACCTCAGCGTCATCCGCTCCAAAACCGCCAAATTGTTTGAAGCCAGCGCCCGCTTGGCGGCCCTCTTGGCCAAGTCTGAGCCATCCATTGAAGCGGCCTGCGCCGACTATGGCCAAGCCTTGGGCACGGCTTTCCAAGTCATTGACGATGTGCTCGACTACGACGGCGACGTGGCTGAAATGGGCAAGAACCTGGGCGACGACTTGCGCGAAGGCAAGGTCACTTTGCCGCTTATCATTGCCATGCAAAAGGCAAACCCGGCCCAGCGCGCCGTGATCCAAACCGCCATTGAGGGCGGTGGCGTTGAACGCATGGGCGAGATCATCGCCATCGTCCAAGACACGGGTGCGCTGGCTGCAACGCGCACGCGCGCGGCCCAAGAGGCCCAGCGCGCCATTGACGCCTTGTCCGCCTTGCCCACCAGCCTTTACAAAGAGGCTCTGCATGGCTTGGCAGCGCAGTTGCTGGAGCGTCGGGCCTGATTGCGCTGCGGCCGCTGCCTGAGCGCAAGGCATAGGCGCTCAGGCCACAGACCGTTCAAGGCACAGGCTTAAATCGGGTCTCTGCCAAGCTGCGCGCTGTGCTGGCGCCATACAAGGTAAAGCTGCGGTTCAGCCGTGCCCCGCCGTCGCGCGTGAGCGGGCTGTAAACCAGGTTGGCCACGTTGGCGCTGCGCGAGGTGGTCATCACGTCAAAGGGAATCCTCAGGTACAGCCCTTTGTCAAAACTGCCTTCGCCGAATTTTTCGGCCGACACATTGGTTTTGGTGGCCCATGCGCCCATGGTCACGCCGTTTTTAAAGCTTCGGCTCACGTCCAGCGTGGCGCCCATGTCGCCCGCCAGGTAACGCCCTGCGCTCAGCTTGGCATGGGTGTCGTTCCAGCCCGTGTCCCAGTACAGCGTGGCGTGGCCTGTGCTCTGGCGGTAGCCGGTTTGCGAGCCCGCTTTGTCAAAGCCCAAGCCTTGGTCAAAGTTGCGCTGCTGCACCTGATTCAAGTCCACGCCCAAAGCCCAGGGGCTGTGCCAGGGGCGGTACAACCACTCGCCCCCTAAGCCGCCGTACATGCTTTCCAAATAGCCGGCATAGGCGCTGTAGTAGTGGTCGGCGCTCAGGCTGCCAAAGTGCGTGAGCTGCAGGTTAGAAACATTCACGCGTGAATTCGTCATGTACTCGCGCAAATAGGTTCTCACTCGGGGCAGGTTGCTGGGCGCGGTGTACTTGAAGCGGTCAAAGTTGTCCAGAATGTTCAGGCTGAGGGTGCCATTCAGGGACACGTTCTCAGCCACTTTCCAGCCCACCGGCACAGCCAGGCCGGCCCTGAACAGCAAAAAGCCGTCGGGTCCGCCAATGTTTTGCTGAAAGCTGGGCACCAGGCCGTAGCTGAACCGTGACGCTGGGCGCTCCCACAGGGTGGTCTGTGTGTTCGATGCAGTCGCAGGCGGTCGCTGGGCCGTGATAGCAGTCAGGCGCTGGGCCGGCTCTTGCAGCGCCGTCTGCCCGCTCACCCAAGCTTGGCGGTCTATGCGGCGCTCGCTGAGCACCACGCCTTGTTGCAAAAAGACCAACTCAAACACCTCAATGGCCGCAGGCGCATCGCGGTGCAGCACGGCGGCAATGCGCTCTGTCCTTTCGTCCCAGTGCGCGCCGCCCGAGTTGTCAATTTCTACCCTCAGCGTGTCCTGGTCGCGGGTGATTTTGCGCACCCCCCAGCCGCTCATCTCTGAGACATCGGCGGCGGTGCCCAGCCAGTTGGGCTCCGCGCTGGGGCGCGCAGCCAGCAGGCGGGGGGTGGGCGGGTCCGACACCTTGGGCGCGCTCAAGCGGGCCACCGAGGTGTGCAAGGTCACACCCACCATCACGGTGTTGCCCCGCTCCAGCGCGGCTGTCAAGTCGATGGACGGGTTCAGCCTGTGCACCAGGCCCACATTCACAGGCGTGCGCTGCTTTTGCACATTGCCCTGGGGCTCGTGGCGGTAGTTGTTGCCGTCGAGCTCGGCCTTCCACAGCCATTGCCCGTTGGCCGAGGTGTATTGCACTCCGCCAAACAGCGCCGTGGGTCCCCTGAAATAGGCCGCTGTATTGGGCGTGCCACCGAATCCCGTGAAACCTCCTCGGACCTTGAACCTGGGGTCCAGCCCCGCCAAGGGGGTGCCCAAGTTGCCGCCGGCGCCCAGATAGCCCCAGGCCAGCCCCATGCTCGCGTCCCAGGCGCCCCAGCGCTTGTTGGCCACCAGGTATTCACTGGAAAACAAGCCGGTGCCGCCCAAGTCGGTGATGCCCAGTGCCACTTGCGGCCAATGCGCGCTTTCTTCGAGCAGCCTGAACTTGATGTCTATGCTTTTGTCTTTGTAGGCCTGCTTGCCCGACAGCGACTCTGGGCCGTAGAGGCGGTTGAGCACATTGGTGTAGCGAAAGCCCAGCTCCAGCGCGTCAAAAGGCTGCACAAACACATTGCTGCGTTCGTAGGGGTGGACGCGGCTGAAATGAAAGCGCACCTCGCCGGCGGGCGGCATGCGGGCGGAGGGCGTTTGCAGCAGGCCAGTCAGCCCCCAGTCGTTGGCGCTGAGCTCGGCATCGCGGGCTGCAGGCCCTGAAACTGGCCCTTGTGCTGGCCCTTGTGCTGGCCCTGGTGCAGGCAGCGTGCGCATCTCTGCGCTGGGCTGTGCAGCCACGGCCTCCATCACCGCGTCGTGGCTGTGCGTGGCCAAAAACTGCGTCAAGCGCCCGGCCAGCGCTGCGGCCCAAGGCGCTTGGCGCGAAGGTGCCCAAATGAGCGCACCTGGCGCGGGCTCGTCCTGGGTTTGCGCGTTCCAGGGCGCCACGCCAAAGTCGCTCACACGGCCGTCGGCTTGCACCAGCCAGAGGCGGTCCACCAAGCGAGCGTGTTCGCGCCCACAGGCCCGCAGGTAGTCGCGGGCCTGGGCGCCGCTTTGGTGGGGCAGGGTACAGCGCCGCCCGTCCGAGGTGAGCACACTCACGGTGGTGGGGCGCTGCGGCAGCAACAGCGTGTGGTCGGCGCGCAGCACCGGATCGTCTTGGGGGTGTGCCTGCAGCCAGCGGGCGTCGGCCTTGGGCAGGCGCACGCGGCCGGTGGCGGGCAAGGCATTGACCATGGCCAGCAGCCTGGCCCGGCTGTCATCGGGCACGCCTGGCAGGTGTTGCAACTGGTGCAGCAACTCGCCTTCCAAAATGGTTTGGTCGGAACGCTCGCTGGGCGTGAGCCACATCAGCCCCAGGGGATAGGCCTGGGGGCCTGGGTTTTGGCGCACAAGCCAGTCGCTCAAGCGCTCGCCATCCACCGGGCGCGAGGCCGGTCCAGGGCTTTGCGCCTGCGCCGTGGCGCCCCAGCACACCCACACACAAAGTGCCAGGCTGGCCACGGAGCGTGACATGAAGCGGCTCATGGCTGAGCGGGCCATGTCTGCCAGGACATGCAAAACTGCGCGGACAGGCATTGCTCGCCATACACCACGGTGCGCACGCCGTCTTTGTCTCGCAGGCCGTAGCGGGCCGAAGGCGGCGGGCGGCCGGCGGCCAGCACCGTTTCCTCATACCAAACCAGCTCGGCCGCTTTGAGCCCTGCCAAGGCCGCATTGCTGGGCGCACGCACCTGGCGCAAAGCCACTTTGTCGGCCACATTGAAGCGGTAGCCCGGCATTTCATCGCGCTGCCGCTCAAACTCGGCCGCCGCACGCCCTGCCATCTCGGCCCAGGCGGGCAGGCCGGTGTACCTGACAGCGCGCCAGTCCACAGCCAGGCCCGCTGTGCCCACCATGCGGCCGTGCTGCAAGCGCAGCACCTCGCCTTCACGGCTGTACCAAGTTTCAATGGGGCCCGAATCAGTGGGGTCCACATAGCCCAGCACCATCAGCGCGGTGCGGCCTTGCGTGGACACCCGCAGGTAGCGCAATTGGGGGTTCAGGGGCAGCGCATCGACGCTGGGGCCTTGGCTGAAGGCCTCGGCCACGGTGAGGGTGACGGGGGTGTGGATGCAGGCGCTCAGGCCCGCCAGGGCCAGCACGGCAAGCAGCAGTTTCAAGGGAAATGTCATCAAAGCAGGCTTGATGTGGCCCAAAAAATGAAGCCAGGCAGGGTCTTTGACCCGGCCTGGCCTGTCAGGAAACCAGAATCCCTGTTGGGGTTCAGGGCACCGTGCCTGTGGTGCCGGTCGTGCCGGTGGAGGCGGTCACCGTCGTGCCTGTTGTTCCCAGGGTGGACTTCACTGTTTCGTAGCTGGTGATGGTCGTGTTCGCAGCGGTTTGCGCGGTTTCGGCAGCGGTTTTAGCCGCAGCAATCGACGTGGCGGCCAGAGTAGGAATGACCACGTTAACGGTTTGCAGCACTTTGACGAGCTCTGCCGTCTTGTTGTGCGCATTGATGGCTGCATCGGACGCGGCTTTGGAGGTAACAGCTGCCCGCTCGGTCAGGCTGGTCAATTCAGCCCTGGTGCAAGAAATGACGGCGGCGCACACCCCAACCACGGGCAAAGACGATGCGATTGCCAAGTTGTCGGCGGCGGTTTTGGCTGCGCTCGCTGCAGCCACTGCTTCAGCGTGCGCAGTGTTTGCAGCTGCCAGTGCCGTTTTAACGGTACTGTTGGTTGTGGCCACTGCAGCAGCCGCAGTCGTCAGCGAATCAATGGCTGTTCTCACATTGGCTGCCGCAACAGTCGTTTGTGTGTGTGCCACACTGGCAGAGGCCGCTGCTGTACTCGCAGTCTGATTGGCAGCCGTCACATTCACCGCAGAGCCGCTGCTGCCACTGGTCAAGGCAGAAATCACCGCCAGTCCAGCGACAGTGCTGAACACCACGCCGGCAGTGATGGTGCCTGCAGCGGCACCGGTGGCAGCGCCTGCGCCAGCCGCACCAGCGGGCGCAGTTTGAGCATGCAGCGGAGCCGAGGTGGCAAGCACAGCGGCGATAAAGAGAGCGGAGAGTTTGTAAGTCAACATGGGAAACCTCAAAAGTAAATCTTTGTCAAGGATTGCAAAGCAATAACAGTTTTTAACACATAGACCGCACTTTGAACAGGTAGAGCAAGGGTGTTTGCGGGTTTTTTCTGTTTTTGTGTATGCCACCCGTCGCTTTTTCAGTCCGCTCTTCAACTCAAAAATGGTAAGCAGCCTTCAAGCCAAGTTCATAGGTCTTGTTTTTGGGTTCGATGTAGGCGGGCGTTCCGCTGGGGTCAGACGCGCTGATGTTCCAGTATGTCAAGCTCGGGCCCCAGGACCAGTTGTCGTGCCGGTTCATCACCTTCAAGCGCAGGCCGTGGCCGCGGCGCTGCTTGAGGCTGAGGTCGGGGTTGGAGGCAGAAAGGTCTGACAAGCGCGCCGTTTGCAGGCCGCTGATCAAATGCATGTACTCCACCGTGGTGTCTAACTGCGACTGGTCTGCAAGCTTCATTCGGTGGGTCAGCCCCATGGGCAATGAGGTGTATTCGCTGGCTCGCCTGTAGCCACGCGCACCCGTGGACGTGGACCCGCGAAGGTCGTTGCGCAACTGGCGCAGCCCCAGTCCCACGAAGGGCGCCAACACATAGCTGCCTCTGTCAAAGTCCCGGCCTACCAGGCCGCGCGCTTCCATATAGCCGTTGCTCGTTCCGTCAATATCGCCGCTGATGGGGCTGCGGTAATCGGCTTTGCCACTGGCGATGCGCCACTCGCCGCGCACAAACCAGCCTTCGTTGGAGCGCGGCCAGGTGCCGCCCAAGGCATAGGTGAAGGCATAGTCCACACCCAGTTGCTTGGCTTTGAGGGACATCAAGGCTGGTTCATCGTAGGTGTAAGCCGACAGGTCAAGCCCCAGGCTGTGGCCGCTTCGGGTGTTCAGGTCTGAGACTTGAGCCCAGGAACTGCCCAGGCAAGTGGCGCCCAGCACGGAGATTGCGGCCGCAGCGAGGCGCCAAGAGAGGGGGTGAAGGTAAGAGTTCATGCTGTTTAAATAAAGATTTGGCCCAGGATCTGACTGGCCCTTGCGCGCTCACCATGGATGGCGCAAATCTGACAAACGCAAGTGGCGAGTGTGCAAAAGGGCTGAACAGGGCCTGTCGTCAGACATTGGAAAATTTTTGACAATTGTATTTAAGTGTCACAAATTCAGGTGGTCTTTTGACAAGTGGCGCTTGCGCCTGTGCGCGGCTTCCCTTGAGCTTGCCCATCGCCGTTTCAAGCAAGGTCTTGGGAGCTGCTGAAGCATCCGTCACAAAGGATTCATGGTCAGCGAGCATCGTTGAGTGGCGGCAAACAGCCGTGCCCACACACAGGACAAGCCATGACGGACCCCATCGCCCACGCAGAAGCAGACGTTTCCGACGACGATTTTGAAACCATTGGTGACTATCACCGCATTGCGGCCCATCATTTCAGCGCTGCAGCCAAGCACCACTTGGCAGCCGCTCAAGCTGACGATGAGGGAGACGATGAGGCCGCCATGCGCCATGCCCATCTGGCTTATTGCCATCAACTCCATGGCACCCAATATGCTGAAGTAGCTGCCATGGAAAGCCAGGATTTGGACGAATCGCTCGACGCTTCCGAGCTCAGCGACGCTGAATAAACCCTAGCGGCTCTTGCAGCCGCAAAGTTTGCGCCGTGCTTGGACACGGGCTGTGCCACTGTGCAGCCCGTGCCTGCTTATTGCCAATACTGATCGGTTTTGGCCAATTGCTCAAAAGCGGCCATTATTTTTGCGTCCAAAGACTTCAACTCAGAGCTGATCCATCCGCAGGCAAACCAGGCGCCAGGCTGGGACTCGCGCATGGCTTCAAAACGTTGACGGGCCACCACCAAGTCATTCATCTCGCCCAATAAATCTTGCAAGCGAGCCAATTGCTTGAGGTAGGGCTTGATTTTTTCGCGTGGCAGCAAGGCATCTGCAAATTGCAAGGCATAGCGAAGGCGTTTGACGCGCTTTCGCAATTCATGCCGGTCTTCCATGTGGAGGGTCGAAAAACTCAGGCCTTTGCGGAGCACTTGCCGGTGCCAGCCTTGCAGTTTGAGCCGCAACACCTTTTTCAGGCTGGGCTGCTTGAGCTCAATGGGGGAATGGACCGGCAACAACATGGGCGCGGGCTGGTGGATAAAGCCCAGAATGTCCAACTGCCAAGCCTGAAATTGGGGGCTGCGAACCAGCAACTCAGGATTTCCTGGGGTGTCCTGGGCAGCGAGCGCAAGCGGCGGCTGCCCGGCCGCTTGCAGCTTGGGCCACAGGGTTTGCAACAGGACCTCCTCATCACGGCTGCTGCCGAGTTGCCCAAAGAACTCTTTGAGCAACTGCACGGATGGCTGATCAGGCAACTCGCACAGACCTTTGAACAAGGACCAAGCAGAGCGCATCCGCCTGATGCCTACCCTGAGTTGGTGCACATGGTCGGTGGTCTTGCGCTCGCCCAAGGCACTGGCGTCCACCCCGGCCAGCAGTGCCGCGTTGGTGATGATTTGTTCCATGCATTCGACCATGACCGTGGCCATGGCCTCTTGGGCCGTCATCTCAGGCTGGAGTGACACGGGCTGCGACACATGCGGCTTCCAGAAAGAGGCCACCGCTTGTTCAGCCATTCCAGGCTGCGAATTCTCGGTATGACTTTCCTGAGCCTGGAACTCTTGCGCCAGCGTGGCCAGTCTATCCCCGCGTTCGGATTTGCTGCGCAGGTCCAAAATCAATTCATGCTTGTGTTGCCATTTTTTGGCACAACCCAGGAGTGCGGTCAATGTGCCTCGTTTGAGCTCGACTTCAAGCTCCTGCACGGGCAGTTGCAGTGAGCCCGCCTCGATATAACCCTGATCAAAGGCAATTTCCACCACACCGCCTGGCACACGCAGCAGCCTGAGCGTGCGCAGCATCTGTGTGTCATAGCGGATGAGCAAGGGCTGTGTCAGCTGGTCGAATACTTTGGCGGCTTGTGTGCCCTTGTACACGCTCAGATCGAGCTCAGGTCCGCTGCGCTCATGGTTGAACTCCAGCCTAGAGATCAGCTTGCCCCCCGGCATTTTGAGCGTCTGTAGCCATTGCTGGCCTACAAGTCGCAAACGAAGCGCTATTTTCTGGCTTGCCAACTCCCGCGAGGGGGTATCGAAATACAGCGCCCTGAGTCGGGTCTGCGTGACCGCTCCTCGACGCAAGGCTCGTTCAAGTTTGGCGCGCGAACTCTCGGGCACATAAAACTTCAACTCGTGCTCTGACATGGCGGGCTTGTCTTTTTTGGGTGATGCAGCCTGCACCTTACCCTTGTGGCTTGAGTCTGACAAGGCAGTCGCGTCAAGCCACGACGAGTCGGGGTCTTCTCGTCAACGGAACTGCGGCCCAGACCACTTGAATTCATTCGGCACGGCATTGGGCCTGCGCGCCCTTATGCAAAGAAGCTCAGTGATATTTGTGAACTGAGCTGTGCCCCAACGGTGGTGCACTTGTAAAAGCGGCCATGCGAAGGGTGAAGCCGTCTGTCTGGGCCTTGAACAGAAGTGGGCATGCATGAGCGCTTGGCAAGGCCCGAGCACCGCTCCAAGGCGGCGCCCATGACCGACAGATCAAAGCCAGAAACTTGACAGTAAAAAATTCTTTTTTAGGGCGATGGCTTGAGCATCATTGTTATTCATTTGGGTATGCGGTGGCGCTTGCGGAACACCGATCAAGCCGGTGTGAGGGCCGCCAATTCGACGAATTAAACCAGCCCATCTCCCTTGTTTTTCAGCATAACTCTTTACTTCGACCAATAATTATGATTTAGAAGTAATGTTGTGCCAAAAAATAATCAGCCAACAAAAATTACAGTTATAATTTCTGCTTCTTAACAAAAAGGTGATCATGGCTACATTAAAAGACCTCCTCTCGCAAATCGAATCTCTGCAAAGTCAGGTTTCAGAAGTGCGCCAACATGAAGTCGCTGAGGCGATTGCCAAGGTTCGCAGCATCATTGATGAGTATCAATTGACCGCCAACGATATCTTTCCTAGCAGCCGTGGCCCCAAGTCCTCGGCTAAAAAAACCGGTGGCAAGGTGGCAGCCAAATACCGCGACCCATTGAGTGGCAAAACCTGGAGTGGTCGGGGTCTGGCGCCCAAATGGTTGGCAGGGAAAAACAAGGAAGACTATTTGATTCAGTCTTGATTTGCGCTTTTTGCCGATGAAGGCTCAAGGTGTCAATTCAAAAAAGCCCGCTTTTGCGGGCTTTTTTACATGGGGGCTCATTTTTTTCTGACGCAGGTGCATTTAAATTTTTTGTGAACTCCATTGAGCAGATGCAAGGGTTTTTTTAGACTGGCCCCTGGATTCTCTTCCAAGGAAGGCCATCATGTCTGAGCGCACCATGCCTTTGCAGCCCAGAGCGGCTGCTGTCCTGCAACTGTGGAAAACCATGCCCGGCAGCGCCGACGATGGCCAGGTCGTGCGCTACCTGGACCAATTGCTGGTGCACGCGCACCGGGTGGGCGCCTCGGACCTTCATTTTGAGCCGTACGAGCACCTGTTCCGCATACGCATGCGCATTGACGGCCAATTGAGCGAGTTGGATGCGCCGCCGCTGACGGTGAAGGACCGCATTGCCTCGCGCATCAAGGTCTTGGCCAAACTCGATATTTCAGAAAAGCGCCTGCCGCAAGACGGTCGAATGCGGCATTCGGTGGGTGGCCAGCGGATCATTGACTTTCGGGTCAGCACACTGCCCACCGTGTTCGGAGAAAAGGTGGTGCTGCGCCTGCTGAACTCTGGGCCTGCCCTGCTTGACCTGGACAGCCTGGGTTATGAAGAAGCCCAAAAGGCGGTTCTGCTGCAAGCTATTGGCCGACCCTGGGGCATGGTGCTGGTGACAGGGCCCACCGGATCGGGCAAAACCTTGTCGCTCTACAGCGCCTTGAGCCTGTTAAACAAGGCGGGTCTCAATATCTCTACGGCCGAAGACCCGACCGAGATCAATTTACCAGGTATCAATCAGGTCAATATCAATGAAAAAGCAGGCTTGGACTTTGCCCTGGCCTTGCGGGCTTTTTTGCGGCAAGACCCCGACGTGATCATGGTGGGTGAAATCCGCGACTTGGAAACCGCCGACATGGCACTCAAGGCGGCGCAAACTGGACACATGGTGTTGTCCACGCTGCACACCAATGACGCGCCGTCCAGCCTGACCCGGCTGTGCCAAATGGGTGTGGCGCCACACAACATCACGGCCAGCTTGGCGCTGGTGACAGCCCAGCGGCTGCTGCGAAAGCTGTGCGTGCATTGCCGCCAAGTCCGCACGCCGTCCAAGGCGGCCCTGTTACAGGCGGGTTTTGCACAGGAGGACTTGGACGGTTCCTGGCCTGTATTTGCTGCCGTCGGCTGTGCTCAGTGCCACCAAGGCTACAAAGGCCGATTGGGCGTGTTCCAAGTCATGCCTGTGAGCGAGGACATGCAGCGCCTGATTTTGCAAAGCGCCAGCTCGCTTGAGTTTGCCCGGCAAGCCGCGGCTGAGGGCGTGCTCAGCCTGCGTGAGGCCGGACTTCGCAAAGTTAAACTGGGCTTGACTTCTCTTGAAGAAGTTCTTACCCACACCAATGACCAAGCCTTTTTTGCCGATGCACGCCATGCGCTGGGTTGATCTTGCTTCATGGGGCTTGGCGCGCAGCCCTTCCGGCCAGCGCCCCTACGCTTGGACGGCCAGGCGGGCTGACGGCAGCTTGGTGCATGGACAGACCCAGGCCGGTGGCGACAACCAAGTGCGGGCCCTGCTGCGTCGCCAGGGGCTCAAGCCCTTGGATGTGCGCCCAGCGCGGGCGCAGCGCCGCGCCGTACGGTTCAAAGACTTGGCGCCTTTTACCCGCCAATTGGCCACCCTGCTGGGCGCGGGCATGGCGCTGCTGCAGTGCCTCAAGGTCATGCGCCAATCGAGCTCGCACGAGGGCTTGCTGGCCTTGATGGACCAGTTGTTGACCGACTTAGAAGCCGGCCTGTCTTTGAGTGCGGCCTTGCGCAAGCAGCCGCGCGTTTTCTCGCCGCTTTACGCCCACATGGTGGAGGCGGGTGAGGCGTCGGGCCAGCTGGATGTGCTGTTGGAGCGGCTGGCCCATGACCTGGAAAAAACCCAAGCCCTGCAGTCCAGGGTGCGCTCGGCCTTGATGTACCCCACCGCGGTGCTTGCTGTGGCGGTGCTGGTGGTGGCCATGGTCATGGTGGCGGTGGTGCCTTCTTTTGAGAGCGTGTTTGCCTCGTTTGGTGCCGAGCTGCCTTGGCCTACGCAATGGGTCATGGCCCTGAGCCGCGGCTTGGTCTCGCACGGTGCGTGGTGGCTGCTGACCGGCTTGGCCCTGGGGGCAGGCGCGCTCCACCAATGGCGGCGCAGCGAGCCGCTGCGCCGGCGTGCCCAAGCGCTGCTGTTTTGCACTCCGGTGTGGGGCCCGCTCATGCACCAAGCGGCTGTGGCGCGCTGGAGCCGCACGTTGTCTGGCCTGCTGGCGGCCGGGCTGCCCTTGGTCGATGCCATGGCCTCGGTCAAAGGGGCGGCTGGGTTTTATGTGTACGCCGATGCCTGCGACCGGCTGCGCGACGAGTTGGCGCGCGGCAGCAGCTTGCAGGCGGCTCTGTCGGCTGCCGACCTTTTCTCGCCCGTGGTGCTGCAGATGTGCGCCGTGGGCGAGGAGTCCGGCGCCTTGGACCACATGCTGGCCAAGGTGGCCGAAACCCATGAGCGCGAGGTCGATGACCGTGTGGCCGGGCTGTCCAGCCTGCTCGAGCCAGTCATCATCGTCTTTCTGGGCTTGGTGATAGGCGCGCTGGTGTTGGCGCTTTACTTGCCTATTTTCCAAATGGGGCAGATCACTTGATGGCGGTGACCTCGCTGTGGGCTGCCGCTGGGGTGGGCGCGCTGGTGGGCCTGATGGTGGGCAGTTTTTTAAACGTGCTCATCCACCGCCTGCCGCGCATGATGGAGTTGCAATGGGCGCGCGAGATGGCCGATTGGCAGGCCCAGCAGGCCCAGCAGGCCCAGCACAATGGCGCAGAGGGCGCAGAGGGCGCAGAGGGCGCAGAGGGCGCAGAGGGCGCAGAGGGCGCAGAGGGCGCAGAGTCTGACGTTCCGCCCAAGCCCAGCCTGGAAGCAACGCCCACTTACAACCTGGCCAGGCCCGGCTCAGCCTGTCCGGCCTGCGGCCATGCCCTGCGCTGGTACGAAAACATTCCTGTGCTGAGTTTTGTCGGCTTGCGCGGGCGCTGCTCGGCCTGCGGGCAGCCCATCTCTTGGCGCTACCCGGTGGTTGAAATCAGCACGGCGGCGCTGTTTGCCTGGTGTCTGTGGCACTGGGGCCTGACCCCCACGGGCTGGATGTGGTGCGGTTTTTCAGCGGCTCTTTTGTCCTTGGCCCTGATTGATTGGGACACCCAGTATTTGCCTGACGACCTCACCTTGCCACTGCTGTGGGCTGGTTTGGTGATGGCGGCGCTGGGCTGGAACCCGTGGGCCTCTGTGCACGCCTCGCTGTGGGGGGCGGTGGGTGGCTACCTCAGCTTGTGGACGGTGTACCAGCTCTTTAAACTTGCCACCGGCAAGGAGGGCATGGGCCATGGCGACTTCAAGCTGCTGGCGGCCTTGGGCGCCTGGATGGGCTGGCCGGCCTTGCTGTTCTTGGTGTTGCTGGCGTCTTTGTCGGGCGCCCTGGTGGGTGTGGGTCTGCGCTTGTCTGGCCGCATGAAGGCCAGCCAGCCCATGCCTTTTGGTCCGTACTTGGCGGCGGCCGGGTTTTTGGCCTTGCTGCTCGGCCCCACCGCTTGGTGGCCTGCTCTTTCATGACAAGCATTCAGACACATTTTTCTGCCCTGCGCCTGGGCCTGACAGGCGGCATTGGCAGCGGCAAAAGCACGGTGGCCACCATGCTGGCCCGCCTGGGTGCGGCCGTGGTCGATGCCGACGCCATCTCGCGCAGCCTGACCCTGGCCGGCGGCGCGGCCATGCCCGCCATTGAGCAGGTCTTTGGCCAGCGCTTTGTGGCCGCCGACGGCGCTATGGACCGCGATGCCATGCGCCAGCTGGTGTTCAGCGATTTAGGCGCGCGCGCCCGGCTCGAAGCCATCATTCACCCCCTGGTGTCTGAATACACCGAGCGTCAAACGACCCAAGCCCTGCAGGCCGGTGCGCCTTGCGTGGTGTTTGATGTGCCTTTGTTGGTGGAGTCTGGCCGCTGGCGGCCGCGCCTGGATGCGGTGCTGGTGGTCGATTGCAGCGAAGCCATGCAAATCAGCCGGGTCATGCAGCGCAGCGGCTGGAGCCAAGAGGCGGTCGAGAAGGTGCTGGCCAGCCAAGCCAGCCGAGCCCAACGCTTGGCTGCTGCCGATGTCTGCCTCTTCAACCAAAATCTCAGTCTGGAAGAGCTTGCCGCTCAGGTGAACGAGGCATGGCAATTCTTCGGGCTATGATGCCCCAAATTTTGATGTGACCCTGCGGATTAAGAAGACTGAGCTGTGATCCTTTACGAGTATCCATTCAACGAACGCATCAGAACGTATCTGCGACTGGAGCATCTGTTCTCCCAATTGGGCGAGCTGGTCGGCCGCAGCAGCGCCACCGACCACCACTTTGCCATCCTCACCATCTTTGAGATCATGGAGGTGGCCGGCCGCGCCGAGCTCAAGACCGAGGTCTTAAAAGACCTCGAAAAACAAAAGCATGTGCTCAACAGCTACCGCGGCAACCCTGCTATTTCTGAGGCGGCGCTCGACCAAGTGGTGGCCGTGTTGGACCATTGCTTTTCGGCGCTCAACGGCTTGCCTGGCAAAACCGGCCAGTCGCTCAACGACATTGAATGGCTGATGGGCTTGCGCAGCCGGTCTGGCATTCCGGGTGGCACCTGTGAGTTTGACCTGCCCGCCTACCATGCTTGGCGCCACTTTGAGGTGGCCCGGCGCCGGGCCGACCTGATGCACTGGATGAGCAGCCTCATGCCTCTGGCTGAGGCAGCCGCCATGCTGCTCAAGCTGCTGCGTGATGCGGGCACGCCCCAAAAAGTCATGAGCACCGGCGGCCACTTTCAGCAAAGCCTGCCCTCTGGCCGCACCTTCCAGCTGCTGCGCATGCGGATTGACCCGAGTTTGGGCCTGATTCCCGAGATCAGCGCCAACCGCCTGATGGTGTCGGTGCGCTTTGTCAAGTTCACTGAGCCGCAACGCTTGCAATCGGTCAGTGAAGACGCACAATTCGAGCTTTCTTACTGCTCTTGAACGCCTGAAATGCCGACCGGAGATGCCCACCGCCATGAGTTCTTCGACCCTTCCCACCCGCACCGTCAAGTGCCCGGCCTGCGGCGGGCCCAGCATGTACGGCCCGCTCAACCCCAACCGCCCTTTTTGCAGCGCACGTTGTAAGCACATTGATTTTGGCGCCTGGGCCAGCGAGGACTTCCGCGTGCCCGCCGAGGCCCCACCTGAGGACTCCAACTTTGGCGACCCCCGGCTGCAATAAAGCCGCTCTGGCACGCCGGCGGCGCGCTGGGCATTGGGCCATGTGCGTGCTGTTCGTCATGTGGGCCTGCACTGCGGCGCCTTGGGCGGCGGCGGCAGACAAAGAAGTCAAGGCCAAAGACCAGCCCAAGGCCAAAGCCGAAAAAAAACAAAAGCCTGCCACCTTGAAGCTGAACGCCCCAGGCGGATCTGCAGAGACGGTGGCTGAGCGCCGCACCCGATTGCAGCGCGAATGCAAAGGCCGACCCAACGCTGGGGCTTGCACGGGCTACACCGACTAAGCCGCACAAAAAACCGCGTCAGCCTAGGACGAAAGAGGTGGTTGTGGGCGGGCTGGCCCTAAGGCCATCCGAGCATCAAGCGCTGGGCGCGTTCAGAATTTGCTGCAGTTCACCGTTTTCGTACATCTCCATCATGATGTCAGAGCCGCCCACAAACTCGCCCTTGATGTAGAGCTGCGGAACGGTGGGCCACTGGCTGTAGTCCTTGATGCCCTGGCGGATGGCGTCGTCTTCCAGCACGTTGACCGTGGACGGTTTGGCCACGCCGCAGGCCTTAAGGATCTGGATGGCGCGCCCCGAAAAGCCGCACATGGGAAATTGTGCAGTGCCTTTCATGAAGAGCACCACGTCACTGGATTTGACGATCTCGTCGATTCGTTGCTGTGTATCGTTCATGGTCTGAAGGTTGGGTAAACAGATGAATGATTATCGGCCCATGAACCAAGGGCCTGTGGATTGAATGGATGTCCATGTGTTTGCCATGCAAGGTTTCAGCTGCCCGCGCACGGCAATTGGCCGCCGCTGCACCGCGCTGTGCCCGCCAAATCAGCCCGGCTTTGCACACTCACCATGCCGGCTTGGCTCAACAGGCTTTGCACAGCGCCCGCTTGCTCATGGCCGTGCTCCAGCAACAGCCAGCCACCGGGCGCCAGCTGCTCTATGGCTTGCACGGTGATGCGCCTAATGTCGTCCAGCCCATCCGCACCTGAAATCAGGGCCGATTGCGGCTCGTGGGCCAGGGCCGGCAGGTGGACATCGCCTTCAGCAATATAAGGGGGGTTGCTCACGATCAAGTCAAAGCGGCCCTCAGCCACTTCCACGCCCTCCAGCCAGTTGCCCTGGTGCAAGCGAATGGGCAGGCCCAGGCGCTGGGCGTTGAGTTGGGCCACGGCCAGCGCCTGGGCGCTGGCATCCACCGCCCACACCTGCCAGGCGGGCCTGGCCTGCTGCAGCGCCAGCGCAATGGCGCCGCTGCCGGTGCCCAGGTCCACCACCTTGAGCGGCTGGGGGCCGTGCAGCTCCAGCGCCCACTCGACCAAGGTTTCGGTGTCTGGCCGGGGCACCAGCACGCGGGCGTCCACCACCAAGTCCAGGCCAAAAAATTCTTTGCGCCCCAGCAAGTAAGCCACCGGCTCGCCGGTCAGCCGGCGCTGGCACAGCGCGGCAAAGGCCTGCTCGGCGGAAAGGGGCAGGGCGTCGGTGTCGTGGGCGCGCAGCCAGGCCCGCTGGTGCGGTCGGCCCAGCGCGCCCAGCAGCAGCAGCTGGGCGTCCAGCGCGTCCAGGCCTTGCCCCAAGGCCAGGCGCAAGGCGTCTGCCAAAGTCATAAGTTCTGGCTTTCCAAATCGGCCAGCAGTTCGGCGCCGCGCGCCACTTGCAAGGCCGTGACCACATCACCCAACTCGCCTTCCATGATGTGGCCGAGCTTGTAGAGCGTGAGGTTGATGCGGTGGTCGGTCAACCGGCCTTGCGGAAAGTTGTATGTGCGAATGCGGTCGCTGCGGTCGCCGCTGCCTACCAGGCCTTTGCGCATGGCCGCGTCTTTGGCGGCGCGCTCAGAGCGCTCTTTTTCCTGGATGCGGGCGGCCAGCACCTGCAGGGCTCTGGCCTTGTTGCGGTGCTGGCTGCGGTCGTCCTGGCATTCGGCCACGATGCCGGTGGGCAGGTGCGTCACGCGCACGGCCGAGTCGGTTTTGTTGATGTGCTGGCCGCCCGCGCCGCTGGCGCGAAAGGTGTCTATGCGCAGCTCTGCCGGGTTGATTTGCACGGCCTGCGCCTCGTCGGGCTCGGGTAACACCGCCACGGTGCAGGCGCTGGTGTGGATGCGCCCCTGGGTTTCGGTGGCGGGCACGCGTTGTACGCGGTGGCCGCCAGACTCAAAGCGCAAGCGGCCGTACACGCCTACGCCTTGCCCATCGGGCTCGCCCGCCAAGCGCAGCACCACTTCTTTGTAGCCGCCCAGCTCGGAAGGGGATTCACTGATGAGCTCGCAGCGCCAGCCGCAGAGGTCGGCAAAGCGGGTGTACATGCGCAGCAGATCGCCCGCAAACAGAGCCGACTCGTCGCCGCCTGTACCTGCGCGAATTTCCAAAAATGCTGGTCGCACATCGTCCGGGTCCTTGGGGATGAGCATCAGCTGCAGGGCCTGGTCGAGCTCGGCAATGTCGATGTGAGCGGCGGCGATTTCGTCCTCTGCCATTTGCGCCATCTCGGCATCGCCAGACACGTCAGCGCGCAGGGCTTGGGCGCTGGCCAAGTCCGCCTCGCGTTGGGTGAGTCGGCGGTAATGCTCGGCCAAAAGGCTGGTCTCGGCATGTTCTCTCGTGAGCCGTCGAAAACGCTCCATGTCGCTCACCACATCAGAGGCCGAGAGCAAGGCGTCGAGCTCGTGCAGCCGAATGAGCTGGCGCTCTAAGGTCTGACGCAGAAAGAGGTTCATGAAAGCCGCAGAGATCTGAATGATGGCAAGAGGTGCCTTGCACCCCGACTCAAAGGGCCGCTGCGCAGAGGCGGCGGCCACAGCCCAAGCAGTGTCGCTAAGGCTTGGCCGCGTCTGGCGGTGGGTTGCCGCGCAAAAACAAGCGCGAGACGGCGCGCGCCGTGCGGTCGCGCTTGTCGGCGTCGCTGGTGTGCAGCTCGGCCATCGCGCCGTGCAGCATTTTTTGGGTCAGCCCGCGCGATAAAGCTTCAAGGACCGCGTCCACCGACTCGCCCTTGGCTAGCAGCTTGCGTGCCCGCGCCAGCTCAATGGCGCGCCATTCGTCGGCCTGGGCGTTGAGCTGCTGAATCAGGGGCACCGTGGCGCGCTGATTCATCCAATGCATGAAGTTTTGCACCCCGGCGTCAATGATGACTTCGGCCTCGGCCACCGCCGCCTGGCGGTTGTCCTTGCCGGTTTGCACCACCTTGGCCAGGTCGTCCACGGTGTAGAGGTACACGTCGGGCAGGTCTTTGACTTCGGGTTCAATGTCGCGCGGCACGGCCAAATCGACCATGAACACAGGTCGGCGGCGGCGCAGCTTGATGGCTCGCTCCACCGCGCCCAGCCCAATCAGCGGCAAGGTGCTGGCGGTGCAACTGATGACCGCGTCAAACTCGTGCAGCCGCTCGGGCAGGTCGGCCAATGGCATGACTTCAGCGCCAAAGCGGGCAGCGAGTTTTTCGCCGCGCTCCAGTGTGCGGTTGGCAATGGTCAGCGACTTGGGGTTTTTGGCCGCGAAATGGGTGACGGCCAAGTCAATCATCTCGCCTGCACCCACAAAAAGCACGCGAATGTGGCTCAGGTCTTCAAAAATCTGGCCAGCCAGCCGCACGGCAGCCGCTGCCATGCTGATGCTGTGGGCGCCCACCTCGGTGCTGGAGCGCACTTCTTTGGCCACCGCAAAAGAGCGCTGAAACAGTTGGTGCAAGGTGGTGCCCATGGCGCCGGCCTGCTCGGCCGCGCGCACAGCGTCTTTCATTTGGCCCAAAATTTGGGGCTCGCCCAGCACCATGGAATCGAGGCCGCTGGCCACCCTAAAGGCGTGGCGGGCGGCGTCGCCGTCGCGCAAGGTGTAGGTGTGGCTGCGCAAGGTCTCGGCTGACACGCCGCCGCTGTGGGCCAGCCATTCCAGAGTGTGGTCCACCTGGGCCTGCTCACCGGCGCAATACACCTCGGTGCGGTTGCAGGTGGACAGCAGTGTGGCTTCAGGCTGACGCGAGATGGACGCGCGCAGACCTTGCAGCGTGGGCGCTATTTGGTCGATGGCGAAGGCGAACCTGCCGCGAAGGTCTAGCGGTGCGGTGTGGTGGTTCAGCCCGAGGGCCCATACTGGCATGGTGCACAGTATAAATAAGCCGCCTCAGAAAATGTCTAATTAAATTGACACTTTTTTGTCAAAAACACCTTAATCCAAGTGTTATCCCTCGTCAAATGCTGCCAAAGAAGTCGCGCAGGCTTGGGTTTTAATCTTTTTTGTCATGACCGTTTATTTGTTAGCCCTTCACTTGTTCCATTTGATCTTGCCCGCTGCGGTGCTGGCGGTGCTCATGGTGGCTTTGGCCAACTGGCTGCCAGGCTGGCGTGGGCGGGCAGCCTGGACCGGCTGGCTGGCCCCTTGGCTGTGGACCTTTGCCGCCAACGTGGCGGTGTCGGCGGCGGGGCTCACTTGGTGGGGTGTGGACGGCAAAATGGCCACGTACGGAGCCATGGCGGTCGTCTCGGCCTTGGTGCAGTTTGTGGGGCGGCGAGGCTGGCGCGCTTAAATATTCAGTGCGTGTGCCAGGCAGCCCACCGCCATGCCGGGTCTTGTGGTGCGCGACATGGGAGAAAAAGCCCGCTGCGTTAATATTCTCAGTCCCCCTCGGCAAGCGCCTATTTCGCCCTGCTGAGCCGACTTGCGCACCACGCCCACCCGATGAACGCACCCCGCACTCCCCTTGAGTTCAATGCCTTGGCCATGTCGGCCGGTCAAGTCGAGGGATCAGGGCCGTCCCGCATCCGGGAAATTCCTTACAACTACACCTCTTTCTCAGACCGAGAGGTGGTGATGCGCGTGCTGGGCGCCCGCGCTTGGACTTTGCTGGACCAACTGCGCAGCGAGCGCCGCACAGGCCGCTCGGCCCGCATGATGTACGAGGTGTTGGGCGATATTTGGGTGGTGCAGCGCAACCCCTACCTGCAAGACGACCTGCTGGACAACCCCGGCCGCCGCAAGCTGCTGGTTGAAGCCCTGGAGCACCGCTTGGGCGAGGTACAAAAGCGCCGCACTCCCGCTGTCGATGTCGATCGCGACGCCGCGGTGGGCGAGCTGCTGGCCTTGGCCCATGGGGCGGTGCGCACTTTTGCGCTGGCCTTTGAAGACATGGCCGCCTTGCGCCGCCAAACCGAGCGCAAGTTGCGCAAAGTCACTGAAAAAGACAACATCAAGTTTGACGGCCTGTCGCGCGTGTCTCACGTCACCGACGCCACCGACTGGCGCGTGGAATACCCCTTTGTGGTGCTCACACCAGACACCGAGGTGGAGATGGCCGGCCTGGTCAAGGCCTGCATTGAGCTGGGCCTGACCATCGTCCCCCGTGGCGGCGGCACCGGCTACACCGGCGGTGCCATCCCATTGACCTGGAAATCAGCGGTTATCAACACCGAAAAATTAGAAGCCATGACCGAGGTCGAGCAGCGCGTGTTGCCCGGCCTGACCGAGCCTGTGGCCACCATCTGGACCGAGGCCGGCGTGGTCACCCAGCGCGTGGCCGACGCGGCCGACCGCGCCGGCTTTGTGTTTGCCGTGGACCCCACCTCGGCCGAAGCTTCTTGCATTGGCGGCAACGTCGCCATGAATGCAGGCGGCAAAAAAGCTGTGCTTTGGGGCACCGCCCTGGACAACCTGGCCTCTTGGCGCATGGTCACCCCCGACGCGCAGTGGCTGGAGGTGGTACGCCTGCAGCACAACATGGGCAAGATCCACGACGCCGAGATGGCCAGCTTTGAGCTGCACTACTTTGAGGCCGACGGCAAAACCCCCATCCGCACCGAGCGCCTAGACATTCCTGGCAAAAGCTTTCGCAAAGAAGGCCTGGGCAAAGACGTCACCGACAAATTTCTCTCGGGCCTGCCCGGCATTCAAAAAGAAGGCTGCGATGGCCTGATCACCAGCGCCCGCTGGGTGCTGCACCGCATGCCCGAGCACACCCGCACCGTGTGCCTGGAGTTTTTTGGCAACGCCAAAGACGCAGTGCCCAGCATTGTGGAGATCAAAGACTTCATGTTCGCCGAGCAAAAGCGCGGCGGCGCCATTTTGGCTGGCCTGGAGCACCTGGACGACCGTTACCTCAAGGCGGTGGGTTATGCCACCAAGTCCAAACGAGGTGGCTTGCCCAAGATGGTGCTGATTGGCGACATCGCCGGTGAAGACGCAGACGCCGTGGCCCGCGCCACCTCCGAGGTGGTGCGCATTGCCAATTCGCGCAGCGGCGAGGGTTTCATTGCCATCAGCGCCGAGGCGCGCAAAAAATTCTGGGTGGACCGCAAGCGCACCGCCGCCATTTCGCGCCACACCAACGCCTTCAAAATCAATGAAGACGTGGTGATCCCATTGCCGCGCATGGCCGAGTACACCGACGGCATTGAGCGCATCAACATCGAGCTGTCGCTGCGTAACAAAATCAAGCTGTGCACCGAGTTGGAGAGTTTTTTGGCCAAGGGTCATTTGCCCTTGGGCAAGTCTGGTGACGCCAGCGACCTGGCCCCCGCCGAGCTGCTGGAGGGCCGCGTGGCCCAGGCTCTGGCGCTGGTGCGCGAGACGCACGCCTTGTGGAGCGGCTGGCTCAGCGAGGTCGAGCAGCTGTTCCCTCAGCTGCAAGACCACACGCTCAGGGCCAGCTGGAAAACCCAGCTGCGCGCGCCGCTGCAAGACATTTTCTCGGGCGCCGTGTTCCAGCCCATCTTGCAAGAATGTGTGGCCATTCACCAGCGCGTGCTCAAGGGCCGCGTGTGGGCGGCGCTGCACATGCACGCCGGCGACGGCAATGTGCACACCAACTTGCCCGTCAACAGTGACGACTACGAGATGCTGCACACCGCCCACGCGGCCGTGGCGCGCATCATGGCGCTGGCCCGCTCGCTGGACGGCGTGATCTCGGGCGAGCACGGCATTGGCATCACCAAGCTCAACTTCATGACTGATGCCGAGTTGCAGCCCTTTGCCGACTACAAGCAGCGGGTGGATCCCGAGGGCCGCTTTAACAAAGGCAAGCTGCTGCGCAACGCGGCTTTGCCCGCTGACCTCACCAACGCCTACACACCCAGCTTTGGCCTCATGGGCCATGAGTCGCTGATCATGCAGCAGTCCGACATTGGCGCCATTGCCGACTCGGTCAAAGACTGCCTGCGCTGCGGCAAGTGCAAGCCCGTGTGCGCCACCCATGTGCCGCGCGCCAACTTGCTTTACAGCCCGCGCAACAAAATTTTGGCCACTTCTTTGTTGGTGGAGGCGTTTTTGTACGAAGAGCAAACCCGCCGGGGTATCTCCATCAAGCACTGGCAAGAGTTTGAAGACGTGGCCGACCACTGCACCGTGTGCCACAAATGCCTCTCGCCTTGCCCGGTGAACATCGACTTTGGCGAGGTCTCCATGAACATGCGCAACCTGCTGCGCAAAATGGGGAAAAAGTCATTCCGGCCTGGCAATGCCGCAGCCATGTTCTTTTTGAACGCCACCCAGCCCGAGACCATCAAGTTCATGCGCAGCGCCATGGTCGATGTGGGTTTCAAGGTCCAGCGCTTGGCCAACGACGTGCTGGGCAAATTCGCCCGCAAGCAAACTGCCAAGCCGCCAGCGTCGTTGGGCACCGCGCCGGTCAAGCAGCAGGTGATTCACTTCATCAACAAAAAAATGCCAGGCGGTTTGCCCAAGAAAACCGCGCGCGCCTTGCTGGACATTGAGGACAAAGACTACGTCCCCATCATCCGCAACCCGCAGACCACCACCACCGAGTCTGAGGCGGTGTTTTACTTCCCCGGTTGCGGCTCTGAGCGCTTGTTTTCCCAGGTGGGCCTGGCCACGCAGGCCATGCTCTGGCATGCGGGCGTGCAAACTGTGTTGCCGCCTGGCTACCTGTGCTGCGGCTATCCGCAAAAAGGCAGCGGCCAGTTTGACAAGGCCGACAAAATCATCACCGACAACCGGGTGCTGTTCCACCGCGTGGCCAACACGCTCAACTACCTGGACATCAAGACCGTGGTGGTCAGCTGCGGCACTTGCTACGACCAACTGCAGGGCTACGAGTTCGACAAAATTTTCCCTGGTTGTCGCATCATCGACATCCACGAATACCTGCTGGAAAAAGGTCTCAAGCTGCCAGGCTCACAGGGCTATCTCTACCACGACCCCTGCCACAGCCCCATGAAGCTGCAAGACCCCATGAAGACGGTCAAAGCCCTGGTCGGTCCCAACGTCATCAAAAGCGAGCGCTGCTGCGGCGAGTCGGGCACCCTGGGTGTGACGCGGCCCGACATTGCCACGCAAGTGCGTTTTCGCAAAGAAGAAGAGCTGCTCAAAGACGAGGCGGCGCTGCGCGCCACGGGCGCGGTTGACGCCCAAGGCCCCATGAAAATCCTCACCAGCTGCCCCAGCTGCTTGCAAGGCCTCTCGCGCTACGGCCAAGACCTGCAAAACGGGCTTTTGGAAGCCGACTACATCGTGGTGGAGATGGCCGAAAAGATTCTGGGCCCCGACTGGATGCCCGCCTACGTGGAAGCGGCCAACCATGGCGGCATAGAGCGCGTGCTGGTCTGAACGCCAGCGGCCTTTTTTATTGATTGAGGACACACCTATGGCAGGACTTCAAGCAGGCGCCCCCACGCCCACCGCTATCACGGTGCACGGCCAGTCGCGCGTGCTGGAAGTGGCCTTTTCCGATAAATCGGTTTTTCGCATTTCTTTTGAGTTGATGCGCGTTTACTCGCCCTCGGCCGAAGTGCAGGGCCACGGCCCAGGCCAAGAGGTGCTGCAAACCGGCAAGCGCGAAGTGGACTTGGTGCAGATCGAGTCCGTCGGCAATTACGCGGTCAAGCCCACATTTTCTGATGGCCATGACAGTGGCCTGTTTTCTTGGGACTACCTCTACCACCTTGGCAAAAACCAGGACAGCCTGTTTGGCGATTACCTGCAGCGCCTGCAAGCCGCAGGCGCTCACCGCGATGCGCCCATGCAAGGGGCAGGCGGCGAGCAAGCTTGCGCCAGCCACTGAGCCCCCGCTTTCGCCATTGACTTGGAATCAGCCATGAGCCGCACCCATTTTGGATTTGAAACCGTCGACGAGCGCGACAAAGCCAGCCGTGTGCGCGGCGTGTTTGACTCGGTCGCGCCCAAGTACGACCTGATGAACGACCTCATGTCCGGTGGCTTGCACCGGGCCTGGAAGGCCTACACCGTGCTGGTGGCCAATGTGCGACCAGGCCAGTCGGTGCTCGATATCGCCGGCGGCACGGGCGACTTGGCGCTGGCTTTTGCCCCCAAAGTCGGCAAAACCGGCCGTGTGGTGCACACCGACATCAACCAAGCCATGCTGCGCGAAGGCCGCAACCGCCTGCTCGACCAGGGCGTGGCCTTGCCCACCTTGGTCTGTGATGCCGAGTTTTTGCCCTTTCCGGACGCCAGCTTTGATGTGGTGACCGTGGCCTTTGGCCTGCGCAACATGACCCACAAAGAACAAGCCCTGGCCGAGATGTGCCGCGTGCTCAAGCCCATGGGCCGGTTGCTGGTGCTGGAGTTTTCCAAGGTGGCCAAGCCCTTGGAAAAGGTTTACGACTGGTATTCCTTCAAAGTCCTGCCGCGCCTGGGGTCTTTGGTCGCCGGTGACGATGCCAGCTACCGATACTTGGCCGAATCTATTCGCATGCACCCGGATCAAAACATGCTCAAAGCCCTGATGCAGCAAGCCGGCTTCGGCCATGTGGACTGCCACAACCTCACTGCGGGTGTGGTTGCATTGCACGTGGGCATCAAGTGCTGAAACAATAGTTCATAGTTGTATCAACGGGATACTTGTTCCCCAACCTTTTAAAGGAGACCCCATGAGAATTTGGTCCGCCATAATGGCTGCTGCTGTGACTCTCACAATGGCTTTTGGTTCTGTCAACGTCGAGGCCAAGCGCCTGGGCGGTGGCGGCTCTAGCGGTAAACAATCGTCCAACGTGACGCAGCGCGAGGCCAAGCCGGCCACGCCTGCTGCGCCCGCCGCCAGCCCTGCGGCTGCCGCACCGCGCAAGCCCTGGGGTGCCATGCTTGGCGGTCTGGCTGCCGGTCTGGGCTTAGCCTGGCTCGCCAGCAGCCTGGGCATGGGCGAGGCTTTTGGCCAAATCTTGATGTTTGGCCTGCTTGCCTTGGCCATCATGGTGGTGGTCGGTTTGGTCATGCGCAAAATGCGCGCTGGCCGCCAAGGCGCTTCGCAGCAGTCACCCTTCGCCTTTCAAGGTGCAGGCTCTGCCAGCACGCCCACCCAGTACAGCCCCAACAACGTCGGCAACGACGCCTCGGCCCGCCCCTGGGAGCAAACCGCCACGCGTTTTGAGGGCAGCGCTCCTGCCGCTTCGGCCAGTTCTGCCAGCACCGGTGGTTCCATGATCGGCTCGGCCCTGAACGTCCCCCAGTCCAGCTGGGTCATTCCCGCAGGCTTTGACGTGCAAGGCTTCTTGGATGCGGCCCGGCAGAACTTCACCACCTTGCAAGACGCTTGGGACCGTTCGGACATTGCCGCTCTGCGCGTGATGATGACAGACGACATGCTCGAGCAAATCAAAACCCAGCTGGCCGAGCGCGAGTCGCAGACCGGCGGCGCTGTCAACAAAACTGACGTGCTGACGCTTGACGCCCAGCTCTTGGGCATTGAGGAACTCGACGACGCTTACCTGGCCAGCGTGGAGTTCTCCGGCATGATCCGTGAAGACCAGTCCGCCGGCCCCAGCCCCTTCCGCGAGGTTTGGAACATGACCAAGCCCCGTCACCGCGCCGGCGGCTGGCTGGTGGCGGGCGTGCAAGCCCTCCAGTAAGCTGCAGGGCTTCGCCGGCCTGGCCCAAGCCACCGGCGATTTATCCGTCAAAATCGGGGACGTATGACCCACACGTCCCCGATTTCATTTGTGCAGTCCCTTTTTCGGTCCGCGGCTGACCCCATTTCGCCCCCGCAGTGGCTGGTAGACGAGGGCCAGCAGCGCCTGGTTTTGCTTTTAAACCATGTGCTGATGCAAGAGCCCGAGGCCCAAGCCCGCTTGGCCCGCAAGAAAGGCAGCGTCATCCAGGTGCGCTGGGGCTTTTTTTCTCTCAGCCTGCAGCTCACTCCCGCAGGGCTGGTCAACGTGGCTGATGCGTCCCGCTCGCCCGACTTGGTGCTGTCTCTGGAGGACCAGCCGCCCTGGACTGTGGCCCGCCAAGTGCTGCAAGGTCAGCGCCCCTCTGTGCAAATTGAAGGCGACGTGCAGCTCGCTGCCGAACTGGCCTGGCTGAGCGACAACCTGCGCTGGGACCTGGAAGAAGACTTGGCACGCCTCTTGGGCGACATTCCCGCCCATGCCCTGGCCGATGCGGGCCGCAAGCTGGTGGCCGCACTCGGGCCCTGGCTGGCCAAGGTGATGCCCTCACCGAGCGCCGCTGCCCCGACATCGGTCAGCGCTTTCAGGGCGGGCGCATGAAGCGCCTGTTTCGCGGCATCTTCATTATTTGGACCGTGCTGCGCTACGGCCTGGACGAGCTGGTGCTTTCTAGCTTTGAGCGGCCCGGCCTGCGCTTGCTCACCCGCATCGTCTCTGTGGGGCGCGATTTGCGCCAGCCCAAGGGCGTGCGGCTGCGCCTAGCCCTGCAAAGCTTAGGTCCCATTTTCGTCAAGTTTGGCCAGGTGCTCTCCACCCGGCGTGACCTCCTGCCGGCCGAAATTGCCGACCAGTTGGCCCTTTTGCAAGACCAGGTGCAGCCTTTTGACTCCAATGTGGCAGTGGCCATCATCGAGCGCTCTTTTGGCCGCCCGCTGGACCAGATTTTTGCCACCTTCGAGCGCCAACCCGTGGCCAGCGCCTCCATCGCGCAAGTTCACTTTGCCACTTTGCCGCAGGGGCGTGAGGTGGCTGTCAAGGTCTTGCGGCCAGGCATGCTGGGCCTGATTGAAAAAGACCTGGCCCTCATGCACATGATGGCCGGCTGGGTGGAGCGCCTGTCGGCCGACGGCAAGCGCCTCAAGCCCCGCGAGGTGGTGGCCGAGTTCGACACCTACCTCCACGACGAGCTCGACCTGCTGCGCGAGGCCGCCAACGCCGCGCAGCTGCGCCGCAACATGCAGGGACTGGACCTGGTCATGATCCCCGAGATCGTCTGGGACTACTGCATGCCCGATGTGATGGTCATGGAGCGCATGAAGGGCGTGCCCATCAACCAGGTGCAGCGCCTGCGCGAGGCCGGGGTGGACATCAAAAAGCTTGCCCGCGACGGCGTGACCATCTTTTTCACCCAGGTCTTCAGAGACGGGTTTTTCCACGCCGACATGCACCCCGGCAACATCCAGGTGAGCCTGGCGCCCGAGACCTTTGGCCGCTACATCTCGCTGGACTTTGGCATTGTGGGCACGCTCAACGAGGTCGACAAAGAGTACCTGGCGCAAAACTTCACGGCCTTTTTCCGGCGCGACTACAAGCGCGTGGCCGAGCTGCACATCGAGTCGGGCTGGGTGCCTGCGGCCACCCGGGTAGACGAGCTCGAGTCCGCCATTCGGGCCGTGTGCGAGCCTTACTTTGACCGCCCGCTCAAAGAAATCTCGCTGGGCTTGGTGCTCATGCGCCTCTTTCAAACCTCGCGCCGCTTTCAGGTGGAAATCCAGCCGCAGTTGGTGCTGCTGCAAAAAACCCTGCTCAACATCGAGGGACTGGGCCGCGACCTGGACCCCGATCTCGATTTGTGGAGCACGGCCAAGCCCTTTTTAGAAACCTGGATGCTCGAACAAGTGGGCCCCGCCAAGCTCTGGGCCCAGCTCAAGGCCGAGGCGCCGTTGTATGCGAAGCTGCTGCCCGCACTGCCCCGCGTGCTGCATCATTTCCTGAGCCAGCCGCACTCTGGCAAGCAGCGCGACCTGGAGCAGCTGATTGCCGAGCAGCGCCGCACCAACCGGCTGCTCCAAGCCATTGTTTACGGCGGGCTGGGTTTCTTTTTGGGCATGGTCGCCATGGAATGGCTGAGCGCCATGCCGGGGGGCTGAGCCCAGACGGTTGGTCGCTGCTTGCCCTTGGCCTTGCCCAGGTCTTTAAACCGGCCTGCCCGCCTATAATTTCGAGTTTTGTACCGTTCTGCTGGCAGTTTCCAAGGCCAGGCGCCTAATCAGGCAGGGCGGTCCATTTTTTCAAAGAACTCTCCAAAGCAATGCCAATTTACGCCTACAAATGTGATTCCTGCGGGCATGCCAAAGACGTGTTGCAAAAAATTTCCGACGATCCCCTGAGCGTGTGTCCCCAGTGCGGCGCGGCCAGTTTCACCAAGCAAGTCACTGCAGCGGGCTTCCAACTCAAAGGCTCGGGCTGGTACGCCACCGACTTCAAGGGCGGCGCGGCCCCCAGCGCCCCGGCGGCTGACAAAGAGCCCTCGCCAGCGGGCAATGCTTCAGACACTGCCGCCCCTGCCGCTCCCGCAGCTTCTGCGCCCGCCGCCGCAGCCCCCGCACCTGCGGCTGCACCTGCCTCCAAGGCCGACTGATGGCTGCCTTGCGCCGCTGGTTGCTCGCGGGCCTGTTGGTCCTGGTGCCCCTGATCATCACGGTCTGGGTGCTCAATTGGGTGGTGTCCACCCTGGACCAAACCCTGCAAATTTTGCCCGCCGCTTGGCAGCCAGACCGCTTGCTGGGCGTGCACATTCCCGGCTTTGGCGTGCTGCTGGCCTTGGCCATCGTGCTTGTCATAGGCGGTGTGGCCAGCAACTTTTTGGGCCGCAAACTGGTCAGCTGGTGGGACGCGCTGCTCGGCCGTATTCCCATCGTCAGGTCCATTTATTCCAGCGTCAAGCAGGTCTCGGACACCTTGTTTTCTGAGAACGGCAACGCCTTTCGCCAAGCCTTGCTGGTGCAGTGGCCGCGCCCCGGCGTGTGGACCATTGCCTTTCAAACCGGCACGCCAGGCGGCGGCATCATGGACCACCTGGACGGCGAGTACCTCAGCGTTTATGTGCCTACCACGCCCAACCCCACAGGCGGCTATTTTGTGATGCTCAAAAAGTCCGACTGTGTGGAGCTGGCCATGTCGGTGGACGAGGCCCTGACCTATGTCATCTCCATGGGCGTGGTCGCCCCAGGCACGCCTGCCAGCAAGTAATCTTCACCTCTTTTGAGGTCCCCACAGCCGTGGCCCTCAACTCCGAGTTCAACTGCGAGTGTTTATGTCCAAGGTCTCCATCGCCTCCCAAATGCGTTCCCACTACTGCGGTCTGGTCACCGACGAGCTGATGGGCCAGACCGTCACCTTGTGCGGCTGGGTCAACCGCCGCCGCGACCATGGTGGCGTGATTTTTGTGGACCTGCGCGACCGTGAAGGCTATGTGCAAGTGGTTTGCGACCCCGACCGCGCCCAAATGTTTGCGGTGGCTGAAGACCTGCGCAACGAGTTTTGCATCCAGGTCAAGGGCCTGGTGCGCCAGCGCCCCGCGGGCACGGAAAACACCGGCCTGAAAAGCGGCAAGATCGAGGTGCTCTGCCACGAGCTGGTGGTGCTCAACCCCAGCGTCACGCCGCCCTTCCAACTCGACGACGACAACCTCTCAGAGACCACCCGGCTGACGCACCGGGTGCTGGACCTGCGCCGCCCCTACATGCAAAACAACCTCATGCTGCGCTACCGCGTGGCCATGGAGACGCGCAAGTTTTTGGACGCCAATGGCTTTATTGACATTGAAACCCCCATGCTCACCAAGAGCACGCCCGAGGGCGCGCGCGATTACTTGGTGCCCAGCCGCGTGCACGACGGCCACTTTTTTGCGCTGCCGCAGTCGCCCCAGCTGTTCAAGCAGCTGCTGATGGTGGCCGGCTTTGACCGCTACTACCAAATCACCAAGTGCTTCCGCGACGAAGACCTGCGCGCCGACCGCCAGCCCGAATTCACGCAGATCGACATTGAAACCTCCTTCATGGGGGAGCAAGACATCCGTGACATGTTCCAAGGCATGATCGCCAGCATCTTCCAAACCACCATGGGCGTGGACCTGGGCGAGTTCCCCGTCATGCCTTACAGCGAGGCCATGCACCGCTTTGGCTCCGACAAGCCCGACCTGCGCGTGAACTTGGAGTTCACCGAGCTCACCGAGTTCATGAAAGACGTGGACTTCAAGGTCTTCAGCGGCCCCGCCACCACCCCGGGCGGGCGTGTGGTCGCCCTGCGCGTGCCCGGCGGCGCCGCGATGAGCCGCGGTGAGATTGACGGCTTCACCGAATTCGTCAAGATCTATGGCGCCAAAGGCTTGGCCTGGATCAAAGTCAACGACGCAAGCAAGGGCCGGGAAGGTCTGCAAAGCCCGATTGTCAAAAACATCCACGACGCGGCCTTGGCCGAGATCGTCCAGCGCACAGGCGCACAAAACGGCGACCTGCTGTTCTTTGGCGCCGACAAGGCCAAGGTCGTCAACGACAGCATAGGCGCGCTGCGCCTGAAAGTGGGCCACAGCGAGTTTGGCAAAAAAACCGGCCTCTTCACCAAAGGCTGGAAGCCGCTGTGGGTGGTGGACTTCCCCATGTTTGAGCACGACGAAGAAGGCCAGCGCTGGAGCGCGGTGCACCACCCCTTCACCGCCCCCAAAGACGGCCATGAAGACTACATGGACAGCGACCCCAGCCGCTGCATTGCCAAAGCCTACGACATGGTGCTCAACGGCTGGGAGTTGGGCGGCGGCTCCGTGCGTATTCACCGCGCCGAGGTGCAAAGCAAGGTGTTCTCGGCCCTGAAAATCGGCCCTGAAGAAGCCCAGCAAAAATTCGGCTTCCTGCTCGACGCCCTGCAGTACGGCGCCCCCCCACACGGCGGCCTGGCCTTTGGCCTGGACCGCCTGGTCACGCTCATGACGGGCGCCGACTCCATCCGCGACGTGATTGCCTTTCCCAAAACCCAGCGCGCCCAAGACCTGCTCACCCAGGCTCCTGGCCCGGTCGATGAAAAGCAGCTTCGCGAACTCCACATTCGCTTGCGCAACGTGGCGGTGGATTAAGGCCGCGAACCCACAAGTCGCTCATGCCCTTGGCTGGTCTGAAGGGTGGACGCCATGTGT
>CAMCUN010000005.1 GCA_945878995.1 Polaromonas sp. YR568
CTGATGCTGCTGCTGGCGCTCAGGCGGATCACGCCGCCTTTGTCCGTCATGCCGTCGGCTTGCAAGCTGCCGGTGTGGCGCACCACGCCGCCCAAAATCTGGTTGGCCGCCTGGGCCGACAAAATGATCAAGCCGCCTGGGGCCTGCACCGCGCGGCCGTTTTCCACCAGGGCCGCGACGGTGGCGGGGGTGACGATCACGTTGGCCAAGCCGCCCTGGCCGTTGAACTGCATCTCAAAGGCTTCGCCGGCGGCCAGGGCCACCGTGCCCATGCGGGCAACAACGATGCCGCTGTTGCGCACCTCGGGCGCGAGCAGCGC
The DNA here is from genome assembly GCA_945878995.1 of Polaromonas sp. YR568. Classification (GTDB taxonomy): domain Bacteria; phylum Pseudomonadota; class Gammaproteobacteria; order Burkholderiales; family Burkholderiaceae_C; genus Polaromonas. The sequence continues at coordinate 321 of CAMCUN010000005.1, forward strand.
CACGTAGCCGCCGATTGCGGCCGTGATGCTGCCCTCGTTGACCACCTTGCCGGTGGCGCCGTTGCGGCTGAAATGGAGCTTGCCGGCCATGAAGTCGGCGTCGGTGATGCTGTGGGTGGTGGCCACCAAGGAGCCGACATCAACCCGCGCGGTCGGCGAAAAGTACACACCGGCTGGGTTGCTCAGCACCACCTGGCCGTTGGCGTTGATCTGGCCAAAAATCTGGCTGGCCCGCTCGCCCTGGATGCGGTTGAGCAAGATGCTGCTGGACGAGGGCTGGACGATGTTGACCTTGGCTTGCGCGCCCACGTCAAAGCTTTGCCAGTTGATCGCCGCCCGGTTGCTGCCCTGGGTGATGGCCATGACCGAGCCCGACTGCGAGATGCTGGCTTGGCCTGCGGCCACTTGGCCACCGATGGGCAATTGGGTGCTGGCGGGGGTTTGGGCCAGAGAAGGTGTCCAAATAGACATCAATCCAGCCATGAGCAAGGCACTGTGGACAGGGCGCAACACCCAGAGGGCATTCAAGACACTGCCAAAGGCCGAGCGGCTGCCGTCGGACACGCCAGAGGACTGGCCGCACGACTTGGTGATCTCTGCGACCGCAATGAATTGGCCGCTGGTGCGACTCCAAAGAACCCGATGAATCTTGTTCATGATTGAGTGCCCACGCGAGAGCTAGTACATAAAAAATGACAATCAACGAGGCTACTGGATTTAACGGATGGGCTCGATGACAAAACCGTCATCAAACGCCTGTCTGCGCGGCTCCATCACCCCGCTGCGGCGCCATTTGCACCAAATCGGTTCGCCATGGCATGGCGGTCCCCAGTTGCGCGCCAAAAGAGTGCGTGCTGGCACGATTGTCTCCTACAAAGACGAGACAGCCTTCCCCTGTAGGAGCCAGCCTGCTGGCGAATGTTTGCCTGAGGTGACGCCCGTTGCCTGGCAAGATTCGCTTGCAGGCTTGTCTCCTACAAAGACAAGATGGCCTCCTTTTCCCCTGTAGGAGCCAGCCTGCTGGCGAATGTTGGCCTGCGGTGATGCTGGCTTACCGGCACGATTCGCTTGCAGGCAAGCTCCTACAAAGACGAGACAGTCTTTCCTTCCCTTGTAGGAGCCAGCCTGCTGGCGAATGTTTGCCTGAGGTGATGCTGGCTTACCGGCACGATTCGCTTGCAGGCTTGTCTCCTACAAAGACAAGATGGCCTCCTTTTCCCCCTGTAGGAGCCAGCCTGCTGGCGAATGTTTGCCTGAGGTGGTGCCTGCTTTCCGGCACGATTCGCTTGCAGGCAAGCTCCTACAAAAACGAGACAGTTGTCCCCTGTAGGACCTGGCCTGCCGGGTCCACAGCTGACAGACCTCGTGAGAGAAGTTTTTCAAGCCTGTCTGTGCGCATTGGCATGGGCTGCGGAGCCCGAGCGCAGGGCGCAGGCGCGGCACAATCTCCCGCATGAGCACCACCCCCGAGCTTTTACCGGCGCAGCCTGCCGGCCACCTTCTTGTTGACTGCCTGATCGCCCAGGGCGTGAGCCACGCCTTTGGCGTGCCGGGCGAGAGCTACCTGGCCGTGCTTGACGGCCTGTACGCGCGCGCCGATCGCATTCGCTTTATCACCTGCCGGCAGGAGGGGGGTGCAGCCTTCATGGCCGAGGCGCATGGCAAGCTCACCGGCCGCCCAGGGGTGTGCATGGTCACGCGCGGGCCGGGTGCGACCAACGCCAGCATTGGCGTGCACACGGCTTTTCAAGACTCCACGCCCATGGTGCTCTTGGTGGGTGACGTGGCCAGCGACTGCCGCGACCGGGAGGCCTTTCAAGAGGTGGATTTCTTGAGCTTTTTCGGCCCCAGCACCAAGGCCTTTGCCAAGCGGGTGGAGCGCATTGACGACGCCGACCGCATCCCCGAGTACGTGGCCCGCGCCTTTGCCACCGCCATGAACGGGCGGCCCGGCCCGGTGGTGTTGGTGCTGCCCGAGGACATGCTGACCCAGCCCACCCGTGCCCAGCCCTTGGCGCGGGTAGAAGCGGTGCAAGCCTGGAGCGACCCGGGCAGCTTGCGCACCTTGCGCAGCATGCTGCTGGCCTCAGAGCGCCCGCTGGTGCTGGCCGGCGGCAGCGGCTGGACACCGCAGGCCGCCCAAGCCCTGCAGCGCTTTGCCGAGAACTGGCGCTTGCCGGTGGCCAACGCCTTTCGTTTCCAGGACACCTTTGACAACCACCACCCGCTCTATGCGGGCGAGGTGGGCATTGGCCTGAACCCCAAATTGGCCGAACGCGTGCGCCAGTGCGATTTGCTGCTGGCCATTGGCCCGCGCTTGGGCGAGATGACCACCGGCAGCTACACCTTGCTCAAGCCGCCCAAGCTGGCGCAAAAGCTGGTGCACATTCACGCCAGCGCTGAAGAGCTGAACCGTGTGTACCAAGCGGACTTGGCCATCAATGCGACCATGAACGCGGCCGCCCGCTCGCTGGAGGTGCTCAGTGCGCCCAACGAGGTGGCCTGGGAAGACTGGACGCGACTAGCCCACACCGATTACCTGGCCAACCTGCAGCCGCCACCGGCGGGCACCTGGCCGGGCGAGATTGACATGCCCGCCATCGTGGCGCTGCTGCAAAAGCACCTGCCTACTGATGCGGTTCTGACCAACGGCGCGGGCAACTTTGCCAGCTGGACGCACCGCTTCTTTAAGCACCACGGCCTGGCCAAAGGCCATAAAACGCAGCTGGCGCCCACCGTGGGTGCCATGGGCTACGGCGTGCCTGCGGGCATTGCGGCGGCGCTGACCACCGGCCGGCTGGCGCTGACCATGGCCGGCGATGGCGACTTTTTGATGAACGGCCAAGAACTGGCCACCGCCGTGCAGCACGGGGGCAAAAGCATCATCGTGCTGCTCAACAACGGCATGTACGGGACCATCCGCATGCACCAAGAGCGCGAGTACCCGCAGCACCAAAGCGGATCGCTGCTGCACAACCCCGACTTTGTGGCCCTGGCCCAGGCCTATGGCTATGCCGCCACCCGCATCACGCGCACCGAAGAATTTGAAGCTGCGCTCCTGGCGGCGCTGGCCCGCGAGCAGGGCAGCTTGCTGGAGGTGATGCTCAGCCCCGAGGTCATCACCACGCGCGGCACGCTCAGTGCCATCACGCAGCAGGCGCTGGCCCAAGGGCGCTGAGGCCTGGGCGCTCAGCATTCAGATAAAAAAAAGCCGTCGGACCCGAGGGTCGCGACGGCTGAACTTCATCAGGATTTGAAAAACGCAAATCAAATCATGTCTTTGGCGGCTCGGGGTGCGGACAGCCACGATGGAGGGGCTGAAAACCACGTTTGGGCACCCGGCAAAGTGTCTATTTGTCAATACTAGACCCAGACCGGGGCTCTCCATCTAGTGTTTAACCCGAAATCGGGCCGCTCAGCGGATATACTATTTGCTCGTCGGAGTGTGGCGCAGTCTGGTAGCGCACCTGCTTTGGGAGCAGGGGGTCCAAGGTTCGAATCCTTGTACTCCGACCAACCAACACATCAATCAAAGCCCGCCTGCCGGGCTTTTTTTGCGGCCAAAACAAGGGTTTTGGCTAAGATATAGGTCTTCTGCCCGTAGCTCAGTTGGATAGAGCATCAGCCTTCTAAGCTGAGGGTCACAGGTTCGATTCCTGTCGGGCAGGCCACATTCAACCTAAATCCGGCAGTTGGGCGCGGCCGAGGGGCTGACGAAGCAGGTCTCTGGCTAGGCGCGAGTGCCCCCCCGGACTGCCTGTCCGGGGGATGCGAGCAACAACGCCAGAGGCCTGAAGCGGCAGACCTGCGGCCGTGCAGCGCTTTCACCCATGAGGTGAAGGTCGTCGTGTGCGCAAGTGTTTGATTCATCAAGTGTTTCAAGCGGAAGCAAGCGGCCAACTGCCGGGTTTAGGTTCAATGCTCAGAGAATCGCAACAGGCCCCTGAGGCCGAGTCGGCCTTCACCCAAAAAACCGTGGACTTTGCTTCCACCCACATCGTCCGTCGAGCCATTGATGTCACCGCAAAAACCCTGGACACTCAGATACTGTCCATGCAGTCAGCGGCACGAGAAATTTTCATCAAGGCGTTTCACCCTGTTGTGAATCAAGTGTTGGCTGAATTGGCGCATCTGGCGCGGCTGGCTCAGCCCCGAAGGAACCCCTGGGTGCCCTGGCTGACGCACGGTGCGGCATTTGTCACCGGCGCTGCGCTGACCTGGCTGGTGGCGGCGATCTGGGTCAGATGAAGACCGCCGCCGAAACACCAAAGCGCTTGGCCAGAGCCTTGGACTGACGCGCGTTGATCTGACGGCGCCCCTTCAGTATCTCGCTCACCACCGACTGTGTGCCCAGCTCCGGAGCCAGGTCCGCTTGCTTCAGCGCGTGCTGCTCCATGAGAAAGCGCAGCACCTGAGCGGGCTCTGCATCGGGCAACGCGTGGTGCTGGCTCTCATAGTCTTCGATCAGTTGGCCCAAGAGTTCCAGCATGTCGGCCAGTTCGTGTTCCTCGTCGTCGCCCACCACGTCAAGAAGCTGGTTCATGAAGCTGACGGCACGTTCGTAATCGGCCTGCGAGTGAATCGCAGCCAGGCGCACCGGCAACGCGCTTTGAAGGGCGTTCCAGGCCGGGCCAAGGGTCTTGGGGTTGAAGGCGACTGCGGTCATGTTTAGCGACTCCTTTGCGCTTTGTTCCAGTGGTCGTACTCGGTGTGTGTGAAGACTTCGCGGATGTACAGCTTTTGCCGGTTGTAGTGAATGACGGTGATGATGCGAAAGTGGTTTCCAGCGATGTCGAATACCGTGTAAGGGTCCACGTAGTCGGCCGTGTTGAACGTCTTTTTGACCTCCGACAGGTTCTGAAAGTTCGCGGTACTCACTAATTGGTGCCACGCCAGCATGGGCTCCCGTGCCCGTGGATGCCTGAGACCAAAGTCGGTCAAGGCTTTGTTGGAAATCACGTGCATGAAGTAAGTATCGCATTTTGCGATACTTCTGTATGTCACTTGAGGAAAGATCAGGTGGTGGGCTCAGTGTTTGTCGATTCAGACAGAGCGCTGGACGCCACGAAACGGAGAGACTCTCCATGCACTCGATGTTCTGATGACCATCAGCCCAAAACCCATCAACATGAACGATTTCAGTGCCATCGTCATTATCTGATTCAATGTTTTTGGATGCGCTGATACGGATGCCGGAAGCAGCCCATGTGTCGCGAGCTAAAACGCACGAAAAACGCGCCTCTAACCACCGACCCGCGACCGGTTTTTCCGCCGCATTGGAACAAGCAAGGCAACACGCTAAAAACCAAACACCAAAAAATTCAGTGCCCATGCTGCCTCCATTGATTTGTTTGAATTCCTCCGGGGCCACAACGAATGCTTAGTCCGGGCATGTTCAACGTTGCCGCCAAACTCTCTGTTTCAGGGCTGGGTCTGAGCCGGCCAAGCAGGGCTGCGGTCTCAAAGCCTTAAAAACTTCTTGTCAAAAGGCTCAAGCTTGGTTGGCACTTGAGCCTTTGCCTTGCCGCAGCCATCGTCTCGCCTTGATGGCTGACACGCAAGCGTCAGTGCGGCGGCTGGGCAAGTGGGGCTGAGGCGGTCACCATGACTTTGTTTACATGACTGGGCCTGATGAGCAATCCCCTGACTTCGCCTTTGTTTGACGCCGACACGCTGAAATTTTTGCAGCAGGTGTTCAAGTGGGTGCGCAGCGGTGTTGTCGTTTCGCTGGCGCCTATGTGGGCCGCTGGCTTGCCGCTCAAGCTGCGCAATGAGCAAGGCGATAGCCTGCTGATATTGCCCGCCTACCACGGCCTCCCGGCCTTGGCGCATCTGTTGCTGGACACAGGCGCAGACTCGGACATGGTCAACGACCGGGGCCAAATTGCGCTGGGCGCGGCCGCTTTCAAAGGCGATGTGCAAGTGGCGCAGCAGTTGCTAGACCATAGCGCGCTGGCCGACAGCCCGCCCGGCGGGCGAACAGCTTTGATGATTGCCGCCATGTTCAATGGCCTGGACACCATGGCTTTGCTGCGCCAACGCGGTGCCGACCCTTGGGCGCACGACCCTGGGGACTCACCGCCTTGCGGGCCACTGAAAAATTGGTGCGCAGGAGGCAACGCAGCTGCTCAGGGGCTGGACAGTGGGCTGAGCCCGCGTGGTTTAGCCTTGTGCAAACAGCTCAAAAAACAGCCCCCGCAGCCATTGGTTGGCTGCATCGCCATGAAAACGCGCATGCCAAAAGGCGTGAATGGCGGCCTCGGGCAGCGGGGCAGGGTGGGGGGCGATGTGCAGCCCAAAGGGCTCGGTCATGCACTGGGCCAGGCGTTCTGGGACCGTGGCCATGAGCTCGCTGGTCTGCAAAATGTGGCCAATGGCCACAAAGTGCGGCACCGACAGCCGCACGTCACGCGCAATGCCCAGGGCCTGAAGCAGCTCGTCTACCTCGTGGTGGCCGGTGCCTGAGGAGACCACCACCACATGCTCGGCCGCTGAAAACTCTTTCAAGCCCAGTGGCCCACCCGCCAGCTTGTGGCCTTGCCTGAACAGGCACACATAGCGCTGGGTGAACAGCCGCTGCTGGAAAAAACCCGCTTGCAGCTCTGGCAACAGGCCTATGGCCAGGTCCAGCCGGCCCTGGGCCAGCTCGTCTTTGAGCTGCACGGCCGTGTCGCGCACCGTGCTCAGGCGCACGCCGGGCGCGGCCTTGCGCAGGTGGGCCAGCAGGCGTGGCAAAAAGTAAATCTCGCCAATGTCGCTCATGCCCACGGTGAAGGTGCGCTCGCTGGTGGCGGGCTCAAAATGGCGTGGCTCCTGAAGCGCCGTGCGGATCAGGCCCAGGGCCTGGCCCACGGTGTGGCCCAGCTTCTCGGCATAGGGCGTGGGCACCATGCCGGCCGGGGTGCGCACAAACAGCTCGTCACCCAAGAGCTTGCGCAGCCTGGCCAGCGCATTGCTCACGGCGGGCTGCGACACGCCCAGCTTGAGCGCCACGCGCGAGACCCGGCGCTCTTGCAGCAAGTGGTTGAACACGTCCAACAGGTTCAGGTCCAGGCGTTCAGGTGTCATGGGTCTTGCTGGGTAGATCATCATTTAAAGTGATGGTAATTATTGATCGCTTTGTATTGGATGATGACTCACACTTGCTTAACATGCGGTAACCGTTTTTATGAGGACAGCCATGAGCCAGCCCCCCACTTTTCCTGACGAGCTGCACTGGGAAAGCGACGGCACCAGCCGCATTCCCTTTCAGGTCTACACCGACGAGGCCCTGCACAAAAAGGAGTTGGAGCGCTTTTTTTACCAAGCCCACTGGAGCTACGTGGGCCTGGAGGCCGAAATTCCCAAGGTGGGCGACTACAAGCGCACGGTGGTGGGTGAGCGCTCGGTGATCATGACGCGCAGCGCAGACGACGAGATCAGCGTGATTGAGAACGTCTGCGCCCACCGCGGCATGCGCTTTTGCCGCGAACGCCACGGCAGCGCCAAAGAGTTTGTCTGCCCCTACCACCAGTGGAGCTACACCTTGAAAGGCGACTTGCAAGGCGTGCCCTTTAGGCGCGGCGTCAAACAAGACGGCAAGGTCAACGGCGGCATGCCGGCCGACTTCAACACCGCTGACCACGCCCTGACCAAGCTCAAGGTGGCCAGGCGGGGCGGCGTGGTGTTTGCCTCGTTTGACGAGAACGTAGAGCCTTTTGAAGAGTTTTTGGGCCCCGAGATCCTGGGCTACTTTGACCGCCTGTTCAACGGCCGACAACTCAAAATCTTGGGCTACAACCGCCAGCGCATTCCAGGCAACTGGAAGCTGATGCAAGAAAATATCAAAGACCCCTACCACCCAGGCCTCTTGCACACCTGGTTTGTGACCTTTGGCCTTTGGCGCGCCGACAACAAGTCCAAGCTGGTGATGGACGAGCAGTTCCGCCACGCCGCCATGATCTCCACGCGCGGCACGGCCGGCCAGGCCGACCAGGTCACCCAGGTGTCCAGCTTCAAGGCCAGCTTGGACCTGCATGACAAGCGCTTTATTGACATCGTGCCCGAGGCCTGGTGGGACGGCCCCAGCGCGGTGATGACCACGATTTTCCCCAGCGTCATCTTGCAGCAGCAGGTCAACAGCGTCTCGACCCGCCACATCCAGCCCGACGGGCACGGCGCTTTTGACTTTGTCTGGACGCACTTTGGCTTTGACGACGACAGCCCAGAGATGGAGCAGCGCCGCCTGCGGCAGGCCAATTTGTTTGGCCCGGCCGGCTTTGTCTCGGCCGACGACGGCGAGGTGATCGAGTTCTCGCAAGAGGCCTTTGAGAGCAAGCCCTCCCACCGCACCCTGGCCGAGCTGGGTGGGCGCGAGGTGGAAAACACCGACCACATGGTCACCGAGACCTTGATACGCGGCATGTACGCCTACTGGCGCAAAGTGATGGAGGCCTGAACCATGAGCAGCCCTCTTGACCTTGATTTCCCCCAGTACCTGGCCCTGCAACAGCTCTACGCCGACTACGCCAGCGCGGTGGGCGCGGGAGACTGGGACCGCTGGGTGGAGATGTTCACCGACGAGTGCACCTACCGCCTGCAGCCGCGTGAAAACCACGAGCGCGGCTTTCCCCTGGCCACCATGTTCTTTGAGAGCAAGGGTGCGCTCAAGGACCGGGCTTACGCCATTCAGGAGACCTTGTTCCACGACCCTTACTACCAACGCCATGTGGTGGGCGCGCCGCTGGTGCACTCGGCCCAGGGCGGCGTCTACGAGTGCGAGGCCAACTACGCGGTGTTTCGCACCAAGCTGTCCAAGCTGAGCACGGTGTTCAGCGTGGGCCGCACCCTGGACCGCATTGTCAGCACCGAGGCGGGCTTGAAATTCCAAAGTCGGCTGGTGATCTACGACAGCGAGATGATCCCCAACTCCATCATTTACCCCCTGTGAGAGGCAAAACCCCATGAGTGATTTGCAATGGCATGACGTGATGGCCGAAGACGAGCTGCCGCAAGATGACGTGTGGGCGGTCGAAGTTGAAGGCCGCGACATCGCTATCTACGGCGTGAACGGCCAGCCTTATGCCAGCGACAACCTGTGCAGCCATGGCAACGCCCGCCTGTGTGAGGGTTTTTTGGACGGTCACGACATTGAATGCCCCATGCACCAGGGCAAGTTTGACGTGCGCACCGGCCAGCCAAGCTGTGCACCTGTGACTGAGCCGATCAAGACCCACCCGGTCAAGATCGAGGCTGGCCGCATTTGGTTGGCGCTGGGCTGAGTGCTGTGAGGGCGGTGGGGTGATCTGCGAGAGTTTTGGCGCGGTCAATGCCGACGATTGGGCCAATTTTGTGTTGCACTGCGTGTCCGCCTGCTAAGGCTAATGGCAGCACTTGGCGTTTATGAATTTTGTAGGAGCCAGCCTGCTGGCGAATCGTGCCTGTGAACGGGCATCACCGCAGGCGAACAGTCGCTGGCAGGCCAGCTCCTACAGGGGATAAGACCTATTTTGGTATGTGTAGGAGCCAGCCTGCTGGCGAATCGTGCCTGTGAATGGGCATCACCGCAGGCAAAGATTCGCTGGCAGGCCAGCTCCTACAAGAGAAAAGCCAAACACCCGCCAAAGCGTTGCGGCTTGTATTTGTAGGAGCCAGCCTGCTGGCGAATCGTGCCTGTCGTCGGGCTTGAGCTTGCGCGCTTGCCGTGACATTTGTTTTTGGGTGACCGCCTTGGCCGACAATTGCGGTTTTACCTTGCTGTGCACGGCTGGCCTTGTTTGGCCGCTGGTCCGCAGATGTCAACACAGGAGAACACCATGTCCATTCACGCCTTGAGCCCTGCTTTTGCCGTGGCCCCGCAAATTTCGCCTGACGACGTGCAGGCCATTGCGGCGGCGGGCTACAAGTCCATCATTTGCAACCGGCCTGACGACGAGGGCGAGGGTCAGCCCAGCTTTGAGGCGGTGGCTCAGGCGGCAGCCCAAGCGGGACTGCAGGCGCGCCATTTGCCAGTGATCCCCAGCGACATCAGCGAAGCCGACGGGGTGGCCATGGCCAAGCTGCTCAGTGAGTTGCCAGGGCCGGTGCTGGCCTACTGCCGCAGCGGCGCGCGTTCGTCGACCTTGTGGCAACTGGCCCAGGGCCGCTGAGCGGGTCGCTTTTGGCCTGCTGATCAGCGCGACTCAAGTCAGGTGCGCGTTCAGGTAAGCGTCTAGGCCGCCTTCGGGTTCGAAGCGCTCGTTGCGCCAGGTCAGGCGTGTCGGGCCTGCCCAGGCGGCCACCTTGTTCGGGTGCTGTGAATCCCCGGGGTAGCACAGCACGCGGTGGCCGTTGATGTCCATAGGCTCGGGCAAAACATGTATGGGCGGCTGGCTTTGGGCGTGTTGCATCACGTCGGCGGCCAGGCGGTGCCGCATGAGTTGCATGAGGCTGATGATTTGCGCGGCTGCCAGCCCCATTTCACCGGCCCAGTAGCGGCGCAGCGCTGTCTCAGGCCGCAGCCATTCGGCCTCGGTGACTTCGTGGGCATCATGCACCGCCTCATGGTCTGAGGGGGCCAGGGCGACAAAAAAGCGGGTGTCAAAGCGCCTGTCCATGAGGCTGGGTTTGCGCGGCGTGATCCAGCGCGACCATGGCCTGATCAGCTGCGTCTGCAAGGCCAGGTCCAGGGCCTCGGTGGCCGCCAAGAAGTTCTCACCGGCTTGCAGGCGCTGGCGCAGTTCCTTGGGCAGGCGGCTGTCGTGGTTGCCATAAATGAACAGTCCACACTCCTCCATGGTTTCACGCAGGGCGGCCACATGCAGCCCGCAGGCGGTGGCCACGTCCAAGTCCGCCTCGCCCAGGGCCAGCTTGAGCGCCTGGGGCGGCTGGTCCAGGCGCTCGGCTGTCACGCTGCAGTCTGCCGGGTCCAGTTTGCCGCCAGGAAACACATGCATCCCGCCCAGCACCTTGGATTTGCTGTGGCGCTTGACCAGCAGCACCTCTATGCCCTGGTCACTGTCCCTGAGCACCATCACGGTGGCCGAGGGCACGGGCGGGGTGAGAACTTCTTGGTTGTAGAGCACAGTGGACATGGCTTTGATTGTGGCTGAGCGTGTCACGCCAGATGGTCTGACGGCGGTCTTTGCGTCACCTTTGCTACAGTTCGCAAAAAACAATCCTAAAAGGTAGCTCATGGTCACTAGACTGATCTGCAAACACACGGCGCTCATGCTGGCCCTGGGGCTGCTGGGCCTGTCTGGGGCGTGGGCTGAAACTTTCAAGCTGCGCTGCGAGGTGGACGGCAAGTTTCCCGAGTCTGTGCCCAAGGTTGCGCCCGCCCAGGTCACCGTCGAGCTGCAGCTCATTGGCCGCCACTTGTACTTCAAGGTGGTCGGGCCGAAGTATTACGAGATGCGGGTGAGCACCTTGGAGACCGAGGACTTCAAGGGCGTGAACCTCAACTCCGACTCGCGGATCGGGGCCAGGCGGCAAGAGCGCAGCACCCAGCTTGAAACCGAAATCGTGATCGAGCGTGGCAGCATGGAGCTCAAAGCCCACCATGATGTGGCGCTGTCGGGCAAGACGCAAAGGTTCAAGTACACGGGCAAGTGCCGCCCGGCTTGAGGACCGCAGACCACAGCCAAGGCTTTAGGCTGCAGCGTCTTCCCAAGGCGGTGTGGGCTTTGTGGCCCCCGGGGCTGCGGGGCTCAAGGCTGGGGCAGCGGACTCCGCTGGGGCCGCGGGCGCAGCCAAGGGGTCCAGCTCGCCGCCCAGCGCGTCGAGCAGGTCGGGAATGAGCTGCGACAGCTCGCCGGTGGAAATGGCAGCGTCGGCGTCAAAACCGTCCTCGCCAGATTCTTTGACGCCTTCCATCACCACGTCGAGCAGTTTGATTTTTTTGACCTGGCCTTTGTCGTTCAGCACAAAAGATACCCGGCTGTTCCAGGTCATGGCCAGTTGGGTGGGAAGCTTGCCTTCGGTGATGTGCTGGTTGATCTCGTCAATTTCCAGGGTGTGGCGGGCGTAGCGCACGCTGGACTTGCGGTCATCGGGTGTTTTGAGTTCGCAGTCTTGGTCCACCGTGAAGCCGGGCGGGGCGTCGCGGCTGCTCAGCCACTGGGCCATGCAGGTGGCGGGCGCGAGCTGGGTTTGCACGGGCTTGACCACAAAGCTGGCACTGCGCCCAGGCAGGTTGGCCAGCGCATCGATCAAGAGGCTGATGACTTTGTCGCTGACCGCATTCGAGCTGGTGTTGAGCACAAGCATTTGGTGCTCGGCGTCCAGCCACACCAGGGTGGTGGCGCGTTTGGAAAAAGCGCGCGGCAGCAGGTCCTGCACCACCTCTTCTTTGAACTGCTTTTTCATTTTGCCGCCCACCCGCTCGCGGCCGGTTTCTTCTTTGTATTTTTCAATGCGCTCTTCCAGCGCCGCATTGATGGCCGAGGACGGCAGGGCGCGGCGCTCGGTGCACAGCTGCAGCAGCAGGTGCCCGCCCACGCGCTCGGCCAGCGCCACGCTTTTTTTGCCGCGCGGCGCCACCCAGCCGCTGGACTCGGGTTGGGTGGGTGTGCAGGGCACAAAGGCGCCGCCGGCCATGGCCTGGGCCAAAGCTTCGAGGTCTGGGCTTTGGAAGTTTTCCAGGCGGTAAAAGGAAATCGTTTTGAACATCAATAGCTCTCGCAGAGGCTGCAGCCTGCAACATCGGTCAAATAGGTGGAAAAAGCCGGCCCAAAGGTCTTGGGGCTGGCCCGGGGTGTCAGGCGATGTCTATGGTGTGCACGCCCCAATGGCCGCGGCGCCTGTCGTCAAAGTAGCGCTCCAGCGTGTCGCGCACGGTGCGAAAGGCAATCTCGTCCCAGGGAATTTCGTCTTCCGTGAAAAGCCGCGCTTCCATGGTCTCATGACCGGGGTTGAAGTGCGTGCTGAGCAGGCGCGCCCTGTAAAACAGGTGAACCTGGCCCACACGCACCACGTTCATGACCGTGAACAGGTCTTGCAGCTCAATGCTGGCGCCGGCTTCTTCGTCGGTTTCGCGGGCTGCCCCTTGCGAGGTGGTTTCCCCGTGCTCCATGAAGCCGGCAGGCAGGGTCCACTTGCCTCGGCGCGGCTCGATGTTGCGCTTGCACAGCAAAATTTGCTCGCCCGTCTCGCCCCACCAGGGAACGGTGCCCACCACGTTGAGCGGGTTTTCATAGTGCACGGTGTGACAAACCGTGCAAATGGCCCGTTCCCGGGTGTCGCCGTCGTCCGGCAGGCGGTAGGCGATGGCCGAGCCGCATTCGCGGCAATGCTTGAGAAGAGGGCGCTGCATGGCGGCAGTTTAGTGGGCTTTCGGGCTGAGCTTGGCCATTGACAAAGCTGGCGCAAGGGGTTTCAGACCACCTTGACGCTGAGCGTGCCCAGGCCGGTGATGCCGCCTTCTAAGGTGTCGCCGTGCACCACGGCGGCCACACCCTCTGGCGTGCCCGTGAAAATCAGGTCCCCGGGCTGCAATTCCCAGGCGGCCGAGAGGTGTTCAATGGTCTCGGCCACGTTCCAGATCAGCTTGTCAATCTGGCTGCGTTGCCGGTCTTGGCCGTTGACCTGTACGTAAATCTCGGCCTCGGCGATGGCCGGCACCAGCGCGGCGGGGGTGATGGGTCCCATGGGCGCCGATTGGTCAAAGGCCTTGCCTATGCACCAGGGGCGGCCCAGTTTTTTCATCTCGTTTTGCAGGTCGCGGCGCGTCATGTCCAGGCCCACGGCGTAGCCGGCAATGTGGCGGGCGGCGTCGGCCGCCGCTATGTTTTTCCCGCCCACGCCAATGGCGACCACCAGCTCAATTTCATGGTGAAAACTCTGCGTCAGGGGCGGGTAGGCCATGGTGCCGGTCTGGCCTTGCGGCACCACCACCAGCGCGTCGGCCGGCTTTAAAAAGAAAAAAGGCGGCTCCCGGCCTGTGAAACCCATTTCTTTGGCGTGCTCCACGTAGTTGCGGCCCACGCAGTAAATGCGGTGCACGGGAAATTGCAGGTCTGTGCCCACCATGGGCACGGTGATGGGGGCGGGCAGGGGATGGGTGTAATTCAAGGTGTGCAGGCCGAAAATGTTTTCAAAAGGCATTTAAACAGCTTGCAGCTGCTCGGCCCATGGTGAGTTTCACCCACGCGACAGGCGCGCAGGCAGGGCGGCTTGAAGGCCGCGCTTTACACTGTGTTTCATGGTCAAGAGTTTTGATTTTGGCAGGGCGCCTGCCCATTTGATCAGGCGGGCGCACCAGTTGTCTGTCTCCCTCTTCATGGAAGAGGCGGCCGACTTTGGCGTCACGCCTGTGCAATTTGCCATGCTCAACGCTTTGATTGACGATCCGGGCCAGGACCAAGTGACCCTGGCCTCGCGGGTGGCCTTTGACGCAGCCACCTCTGGCTCGGTGATTGCCCGGCTGGAGTCCAAGGGCTGGGTTCGCCGTGAAGCCGACGAGCAAGACCGCAGGCGCAAGCGGCTGTGGATCACCACAGCAGGGCAAGCGGTGGCCCAGCAAATCAAGCGCCCGGCCAGCCACACCCAAGAGCGCTTGGTGGCGCCCCTGAGCCGGGCCGAGCAAGAGCAGTTGGTCGAGCTGCTGGCCAAGCTGGTGGCAGCCCATGAGACGCCGCCCACCATCAGCTCAAGCTGATGCCCCTGCTCAGGCTCAGGCCGATTTGGCCACCAAGTCAAAGTGCTCCACCGCAGGCGGGGCGGCAAAAAAGGGGCCCACAATGGCCCGCCAGTCCGCAAAGGCTGGCGACTGGCGAAAATCCACCGTGTGGTTTTCCAGCGTGTCCCAAAACACCTGCAACACATAGCGCTCGGGCGACTCGATGCCCCGGTTCACCTTGAAACCCCGGCAACCCTTGGCCTTGGCAATGACCTCGGTCAGCCCTTTTTCAATGGCCAGGTCAAACGCGGCTTGTTGGCCGGGGTGGATGCGGATGTCGGCGAGTTCAAGAATCATGGTCTGTCCTCTTTATTTGAAAAGTTCACACTGTAGAGGCTCTGAGACAATCGGGTCATGAACGATGTCGCCCCTGTCACCTCCACCGCCGTGAAGGCCCCCCAAGCCGCGCCGCGCGTGGGCTTTGTCTCGCTCGGCTGCCCCAAGGCCCTGACCGATTCGGAGCTCATCCTCACCCAACTTAGCGCCGAGGGCTACCAAACCTCTAAAACCTTTGAGGGCGCGGACTTGGTGATCGTCAACACCTGCGGTTTCATTGACGAGGCCATCAAGGAAAGCTTGGACACCATTGGCGAGGCGCTGGCCGAAAACGGCCGGGTCATCGTGACGGGTTGCCTGGGCGCCAAAACAGCCGAAGGCGGCAGCAATTTGGTCAAGAGCCTGCACCCCAGTGTGCTGGCCGTGACCGGCCCGCACGCCACCCAGGAGGTGATGGACGCGGTGCACCTGAACCTGCCCAAGCCCCACGACCCGTTTGTGGATTTGGTGCCGCAGTCCTTTGGTGTGGCCGGCATCAAGCTCACGCCCCGGCATTACGCCTACCTCAAGATCAGCGAAGGCTGCAACCACCGCTGCACGTTTTGCATCATCCCGTCCATGCGTGGCGACCTGGTCTCGCGCCCCATTGGCGACGTGCTCAAAGAAGCCCAGGCGCTGTTTGAGGGCGGGGTCAAGGAACTGCTGGTCATCAGCCAAGACACCTCGGCCTATGGCGTGGATGTCAAGTACCGCACCGGGTTTTGGGACGGCAAACCCATCAAAACCCGCACGCTTGAATTGACCCAGGCCCTGGGCGAGTTGGCCAAGCCTTATGGCGCCTGGGTGCGGCTGCATTACGTTTACCCCTACCCCAGCGTGGACGAGTTGATCCCGCTCATGGCCGAGGGCCTGGTGCTGCCCTACCTGGACGTGCCGCTGCAACACAGCCACCCGGAGGTGCTGCGCCGCATGAAGCGCCCGGCCAGCGGCGAACGCAACCTAGAGCGCCTTTTGCGCTGGCGCGAGCAGTGCCCGCAACTGGTGATTCGCAGCACCTTTATTGCAGGCTTTCCCGGCGAGACCGAGGCCGAATTTGAGCATTTGCTCGACTTCATGCGCGAAGCCCGCATAGACCGCGCAGGCTGCTTTGCCTACAGCCCGGTGGGCGGAGCGACTGCCAACGACTTGCCCGACCAGCTCCCGGCCGAGCTGCGCGAAGAGCGGCGCGCCCGCTTCATGGCCGTGGCCGAAGCTGTGTCTGCACAGAAATTGCGCGAGCGCGTGGGAGCGACCATGCAGGTCTTGGTCGACTCTGCCCCCGCCCTGGGCCGCAAAGGCGGTCTGGGCCGCAGCTATGCCGATGCGCCCGAGATTGACGGCGTGGTGCGCCTGCTGCCGCCCGAGAAAATCAGCAAGACCTTCAAGGTCGGTGAGTTCACCAAGGCGCGCATTGTGGGCACGGAAGGCCACGATCTGGTGGCCTTGCCCTTTTAACCCGAGCTGCGCCGCAGACGCTGGCGCTTGGCTATCTAATTGGCTTTCAAAGGTTTCACATGAGTACACAACACACAAGCCCAGACAGCATTGTTTTGGGCGGCGGCTGCTTCTGGTGCACTGAGGCGGTGTTTCTCAAAGTTCGGGGCGTGCTCAGCGTCGAGTCCGGCTACAGCAACGGGCAGGTGGCAAGGCCCACTTATGAAGAGGTGTGCACCGGCCGCACCGGCTGCGTGGAGGTGATCAAAGTGGAGTTTGACCCCACTCAAATCAGCCTGGATGAGATTTTCCAAATCTTCTTTGTGATCCACGACCCGACCACGCTCAACCGCCAGGGCCACGATGCGGGCACCCAGTACCGCAGCGGCATTTACACGAGCTCCCCCGAGCAGGCAGAGCAGGCGCGGCAGTTCATTGCTCAGCTGGCGCAGCAGGGCGCCTACCCCTCGCCCATCGTCACCGAGGTGCAGCCCTTGAAAGACTATTCGGCGGCCGAGGCCTATCACCAAAATTACTTTGAGCGCAACCCCTACCAAGGCTACTGCGCCCATGTGGTGGCGCCCAAGGTGGACAAGTTCAGGCGCACGTTCGCCGACCGTGTGCGCGCCTAAAAAGCCAAATTCATCCCTCATCACCCCCTGGTCTGAGCGCAGTTGCAAAATCGGCAATGGATTGAGCCCTGCGCCTACTCCTTCACCAGCAGCCCCACCATGACCAAAACCTTTGCCTCCGCCGCCGACCTGGAAGAAAAGAAAGTCAGCTTCACCCAGCTGTCTGAGCACGCCTGGGCCTACACCGCTGAGGGCGACCCGAACACCGGCATCATCATTGGCGACGACGCGGTGCTGGTGGCCGACACCCAGGCCACGCCCGCCATGGCCGCTGATGTGATTCGCCGCATCCGCGAGGTCACCGACAAGCCCATCAAGTACGTGGTGCTCACGCACTACCACGCGGTGCGCGTGCTGGGCGCCAGCGCCTACCAGCCGCAGCAAATTTTGGCCAGCCAAGACACTTACGACTTGATCGTCGAGCGCGGCGAGCAGGACAAAGCCAGCGAGATTGGCCGCTTTCCGCGCCTGTTTCAAAACGTCGAGACCGTGCCCGCCGGCATGACCTGGCCGACCATGACTTTCACCGGCCGCATGACGGTGTGGCTGGGCAAGTTGGAGGTGCAACTCTTGCAAGTGGGGCGCGGCCACACCAAGGGCGACACGGTGGTGTGGCTGCCCGGTGAAAAAACCCTGCTCTCGGGCGACCTGGTGGAGTTTGATGCCACGCCCTACGCGGGCGATGCCTACTTTCAAGACTGGCCGCACACCCTGGACCGCATTGCCGCCATGGGTGCCCACGCCTTGGTGCCCGGGCGCGGCCCCGCC
The DNA here is from genome assembly GCA_945878995.1 of Polaromonas sp. YR568. Taxonomy (GTDB): domain Bacteria; phylum Pseudomonadota; class Gammaproteobacteria; order Burkholderiales; family Burkholderiaceae_C; genus Polaromonas. Next base: position 18,105 of record CAMCUN010000005.1, read on the forward strand.
CTGCTGGGCCAGGCGCAGGTGCAGGCTGGCTTAGAAGGCACGCGCGACTTTGTCCGTGACGTGTGGACCAGCGTCAAAGCCGGGGCCGACGCCGGCCGCGACCTGCGGGCGGTGTACGAAGAGACCTTTGCCAAGCTCAAGCCCAAGTATGGCCACTGGGTGATTTTTAACCACTGCATGCCTTTTGACGTGACCCGTGCCTACGACGAGGCCACCGGCCATGCCGACCCGCGCATTTGGACCGCTGAGCGCGACATTGACATGTGGAAGGCCCTGGAAGGCTGAGCCCGAGCGAGCAACAACCCATGTGAATGGGGGCAGGGCGGCTGCGCGCCACCCCTAACTCTGGAGACAAGCCATGCAGCCCCAAGAGGCGCCCAACCAAGAGCCCCGCTCTGGCCAGCCCTTTAGGGGCGCGGGCCAAGAGGTGCAGGCCATTCGCTTTGCCTACCAGCGCTCGCCCGACCAAGACGCAGCGCAGCCTGTGCCCCACCCCGTGGTGATTGTGGGCGCCGGCCCCGTGGGTCTGAGCTTGGCCATCGATTTGGCCCAGCGCGGCCAGCCCGTGCTCTTGGTCGACAACGACAACAAGCTGTCTTTTGGCTCGCGCGCGCTGTGCTTTGCCAAGCGCACCCTGGAAATATGGGACCGCCTGGGCCTGGGCCAGGCCATGGTGGACAAGGGCGTGTCTTGGAACGTGGGCCGGGTGTTTTTGCGCGACGAGCAGCTCTACCAGTTCAACCTGCAGCCCGAAGACGGCCACCAGCGGCCGGCCTTCATCAACTTGCAGCAGTACTACTGCGAGGCCTTGTTGGTCGAGCGCGCGCTGCAGCTGCCCCTCATTGACATGCGCTGGGCCAACACCGTGGTGGGCGTGCAACCGCAGGCGCAGGGCGCCCAGCTCACGCTGGACACGCCAGAGGGCGCTTACGTGGTGGACGCAGGCTGGGTGGTGGCCTGCGACGGCTCGCGCTCGGCCTTGCGCGGCCTGATGGGCTTGGAAGCCAAGGGCCGCGTGTTCCGCGACCGTTTTTTGATTGCCGACGTCAAGATGACGGCCGACTTTCCGACCGAGCGCTGGTTTTGGTTCGACCCGCCTTTTCACCCCGGGCAAAGCGTGCTGCTGCACCGCGAGCCCGACAACGTCTGGCGCATTGACTTTCAGCTCGGCTGGGACGCCGACCCTGAAGAGGAAAAAAAGCCCGAAAACATCATTCCCCGCGTGCAGGCCCTCTTGGGGCCCAAGGCCGAGTTCAGCCTGGAGTGGGCCAGTGTCTACACCTTCGCCTGCCAGCGCATGGAGCGCTTTGTGCATGGCCGGGTGATTTTTGCGGGCGACAGCGCGCATGGCGTCTCGCCCTTTGGCGCGCGTGGCGCCAACAGCGGCGTGCAAGACGCCGACAACCTGGGCTGGAAGCTGGACTGGTGGCTCAAGGGCCGCTCAAGTGACGAGCTCCTGCACAGCTACGCCCCCGAGCGCGAGTACGCGGCCGACGAGAACATTTTGAACTCCACCCGCGCCACCGACTTCATCACGCCCAAGAGTGAGATCAGCCGCTTGTTCCGCGACCAGGTGCTGGCCTTGGCCCGCAGCCATGAATTTGCGCGCCGGCTGGTCAACAGCGGCCGCCTCTCGGTGCCCGCCACGCTGACCCACTCGCTGCTGAACACGCCCGATGTGGATGTGTTTGCAGGTCGCCAGCTGCCCGGCGCCCCGCTCGCCGACGCGCCCGTGCAAACCCTAGACGGCGCGCCCGCTTGGCTGCTGCGCTGCTTGGGGCCTGACTTCACCTTGCTGTTTTTTGGCGATGCCCCCGCTTGGGGTGCGGACCTGCCCCAAGTCAAGTTGCTTTGCTTGGGCCTGGACCTGCTTGATGCGCAGGGGCTGCTGGCCCAGCGCCTGGACGCCACGCCCGGCACGGCTTACCTGGTTCGCCCAGACCAACATGTGTGCGCCCGCTGGCGCCAGCCCACCGAGCCCGCCGTTCGCGCAGCGCTGGCCCGCGCCAGCTGCGCCATTCGCCCTTTGGATCAAGCCCCATGCTGAACACCCAAGCCCACATGGCCTCGTACGACGACTTTTACGAGGCCTTGCTCAACGCCCACCAAGATCTGAGCACCGAAGACAGCCACGCGCTCAACGCCCGCCTGGTGCTGCTGCTGTCCAACCACATCGGCGACATGGCCGTGCTCACCGAAGCGCTGCGCTTGGCACGCGGCTCTTCTCCTCTGTAGGAGCCAGCCTGCTGGCGATGGTTTGACTGAGGTGATGCCTGTGGTCCGGCACGATTCGCTTGCAGGCAAGCTCCTACAAATTCAAGACGCTGGTTCCCTTGTAGGAGCCGGCCTGCCGGCGAATGTTGGGCTGAGGTGATGCTTGTGATGCGGCACGATTCGCTTGCAGGCTTGTCTCCCACAAAGACAAAACGCGGGTCTTCTCCCCTGTAGGAGCCGGCCTGCCGGCGAATGTTGGGCTGAGGTGATGCTTGTGGAGCGGCACGATTCGCTTGCAGGCAAGCTCCTACAAAAGATAAGGCGCTGGTTCCCTTGTAGGAGCCGGCCTGCCGGCGAATGTTTGACTGAGGTGATGCTTGTGGTGCGGCACGATTCGTTGGCATGCTTGTCTCCTACAAAGATAAAGCGGGTCTTCTCCCCTGTAGGAGCCGGCCTGCCGGCGAATGTTGGGCTGCGGTGATGCTTGCGTTGCGGCACGATTCGCTTGCAGGCAAGCTCCTACAAAAGATAAGGCGCTGGTTCCCTTGTAGGAGCCGGCTTGCCGGCGAATGTTTGACTGAGGTGATGCTTACGTTGCGGCACGATTCGCTTGCAGGCAAGCTCCTACAAAAGATAAGGCGCTGGTTCCCTTGTAGGAGCCGGCCTGCCGGCGAATGTTTGACTGAGGTGATGCTTGTGGTGCGTCACGATTCGCTGGCAGGCTTGTCTCCTACAAATTCAAACAGGTTCGCGCAGGAACCGGCCTGCCGACTATGCATCTCCTGGGTGAACCAGAGAAATCTCCGCGCCAGCTCACATGCCCACGTAGTTGGGCCCGCCGCCGCCCTCGGGCGTGACCCAGACGATGTTTTGCGTGGGGTCTTTGATGTCGGAGGTTTTGCAGTGCACGCAGTTTTGCGCGTTGATCTGCAGCCGGTCGGCGCCGGCATCGGTCTTGACGTACTCGTACACCCCGGCCGGGCAGTAGCGCCCCTCAGGGCCGGCGTAGCGGGCCAGATTGGTGGCCACGGGCACGCTGGCGTCTTTGAGCGTCAGGTGGGCGGGTTGGTTTTCTTCGTGGTTGGTGTTGCTGATGAACACGCTGGAGAGCCGGTCAAAGCTGAGCTTGCCGTCAGGCTTGGGGTAGGCAATTTGCGGGCATTGGTCGGCAGGCAGCAGCTTGGTGTGGTCGGCGGCGGCGTTGTGCAGGGTCCAGGGCGGGCTTTTCACGCCTATCTTGGGCAAAAACCAATGCTCCACGCCGGTCATGAGCTTGCCCACCAGCGGGCTCTTTTTGAACCAGTTCTTGAAGTTGCGGTAGGTCCACAGCTCCTCGTGCAGCCAGCTGGCCTTGTACTTGTCTTCGTAGCCGGTCAGCATGTCGCTGCTGCGGCCTGCGGTCACCGCTTCAAACGCGGCCTCGCCGCAAAGCATGCCGCTTTTGATGGCGGCGTGGCTGCCCTTGATGCGTGCCGCATTCAAAAAGCCGGCATCGCAGCCCACCAGCGCCCCGCCGGGAAACACCGTTTTCGGCAGGGCTTGGGGCGTGCCGTTGTTGAGCGCGCGGGCGCCATAGCCAATGCGCTTGCCGCCCTCAATGTGGGCGCGGATGCTGGGGTGGGTTTTCCAGCGCTGCATTTCTTCAAACGGGCTCATCCAGGGGTTGCTGTAGTCCAGGCCAATCACGTAGCCTAGGGTGACCTGGTTGCCCTCCATGTGGTAGAGAAAACCACCGCCAAAGGCGTCGTCGTTCAGCGGCCAGCCGGCGGTGTGCACCACCAGGCCGGGCTTGGCCTTGTCGGCCGGGATTTCCCAGAGCTCTTTGATGCCAATGGCGTAGGTTTGGGGGTCTCGCCCTTCGGTGAGCTTGAATTGGCTGAGCAGTTGCTTGCCAAGGTGGCCGCGCGCACCCTCGGCAAACACGGTGTACTTGGCGTGCAGCTCCATGCCGAGCTGAAAGTTGTCGGTGGGCTCGCCGTCTTTGCCCACGCCCAGGTTGCCGGTGGCCACGCCTTTGACCGAGCCGTTGTCGTGAAAGAGTACTTCGGCGGCGGCAAAGCCGGGGAAAATCTCCACGCCCAGGCCCTCGGCATGGCTGGCCAGCCACTTGACCAGATTGCTTAGCGAGATGACGTAGCAGCCGTCGTTGTGAAAATTGCGCGGCATCAGCCAGTCGGGCGTGCGCGTGGCGCCGGTCTCACTGAGCACCAAGAGGTCGTCGCCGCTGACGGCTTGGTGCAGCGGGGCGCCCAGCTCTTTCCAGTTGGGAATCAGCTCGTTCATGGCAATGGGGTCCATCACGGCGCCCGACAAAATGTGTGCGCCAGGCTCTGAGCCTTTTTCAAGCACCACCACCGAGACCTCTTGGCCCTTTTCGGCGGCCAGTTGCTTGATGCGGATGGCGGTGGCCAAGCCAGCCGGGCCTGCGCCCACGATGACCACGTCGTAGTCCATGGCTTCGCGGGGGCCGTGTTGGGCCAGGATCTCTTGGGGGGTCATGGGAGTGCTCCGTGATAATGATTTCAAGCGCACACGCCGCCAGAAGCGGGGTGTGCAAGGCGCGGCTGGCTTGTGGGCCAATCGCTAAATTCTAGTCAAAGCCCCACGCCAAAGGGGCGAGCATGCACAAGGACTGCCGCATGAGTTACAGCATAGACCTCGATAAGCGCATTGCCATGGTGACCGGCGCCTCCAGCGGCCTGGGCGCGCAATTTGCTCGCACCTTGAGCCGCGCGGGCGCCACCGTGGTGCTGGCCAGCCGCCGCAAAAACAAGCTCGAAGACCTGCGCGCCGAGCTCCAAGCCGCAGGCGGTGCGGCCCATGTGGTGGAAATGGACGTGACAGACCAAGCCAGCATCCAATCCGCTGTCGCCCAGGCCGAAGCCGAGGTCGGCCCCATTGAGCTGCTGGTCAACAACTCGGGGGTGAGCACCACGCAAAGGCTGCAAGACGTCAGCCCCCAGGATTTTGACTTTGTCTTTGACACCAACGTCAAGGGCGCTTTTTTTGTGGCCCAAGAGGTGGGCAAGCGCATGTTGGCCCGATCCAAGGAGGCCGCACCTGGCGGCTTTGCGGGGGCCAGAATCATCAACATCGCCTCTGCGGCGGGCTTGCGCGTGCTGCCCCAAATAGGCGTTTACTGCATGAGCAAGGCGGCCGTGATTCAAATGACCAAGGCCATGGCGGTGGAGTGGGGGCGCTTTGGCATCAGCGTCAACGCCATTTGCCCGGGCTACATAGACACCGAGATCAACCACGCGCACTGGGACACCGAGCAAGGCCAAAAACTCATTGCCATGATGCCCCGCAAGCGCCTGGGCCAGGCGCAAGACCTCGACGGCCTCTTGCTCATGCTGGCCAGTCCGGCCAGTCATTTGATCAATGGCGCGGTGATCTCCGCCGACGATGGGTTCAGCGTATGAAAATTGAGATTCCCGACATCAAAAAGCTGGTCTACCAAATGGAGTTGCCCCTGCGCTGGGGCGACATGGACGCCATGGGCCACCTCAACAACACCGGCTACTTTCGCTACATGGAAACCGCGCGCATCGACTGGATGCACAGCCTGGGCCAGGTGCCGGGCCCAAATAGCGTGGGCATTGTCATCGTCAACGCGTTTTGCAATTTCTACAAGCAGCTCGAATACCCGGCCAACTTGCATTTGAAGATGTACACCAGCGACCCCGGCCGCAGCTCCTTTGAGACCTGGGTCACCCTGGAGCGCTGCGACCAGCCGGGCGATGTGCATGCCGCTGGCGGGGCCACCACCGTGTGGGTGGACTTTCCCAAGCAAAAGTCCATGCCGCTGCCGGATTGGCTGCGCGAGTTGGTCACGCCCTGAACGCGGGGCTGCGCCCATAGGTGGGCAAGTGCTGGTGTTTTTCGCCTGGGGCGAGGATCGTTGTCCGGCACGATTCGCTTGCAGGCTTGTCTCCTACAAAGACAAGGCGGTGCCTTCCCTGTAGGAGCCGGCCTGCCGGCGAATGTTCGCCTGAGGTGATGGCTGTGGACCGGCACGATTCGCTTGCAGGCAAGCTCCTACAAAGTCAAGATGCAGCTCTGTTGTAGGAGCCGGCCTGCCGGCGAATGTTCGCCTGAGGTGATGCCCGTTGCCCGCTGCGATTCGCTTGCAGGCAAGCTCCTACAAATACAAGGCGGTGCCTTCCCTGTAGGAGCCGGCCTGCAGGCGAATGTTCGCCTGAGGAGATGGCTGTAGACCGCCACGAATCGCTTGCAGGCAAGCTCCTACAAAGTCAAGATGCAGCTCTGTTGTAGGAGCCGGCCTGCCGGCGAATGTTCGCCTGAGGAGATGGCTGTGGACCGCTGCGATTCGCTTGCAGGCTTGTCTCCTACAAAGACAAGATGCAGCTCTCTTGTAGGAGCCGGCCTGCCGGAGATTTTTGCCCGGAGGTGATGCCTCAGGGAATTTGCTGAGCTTGAGGGTTCACCGAACGCCACGCCACTGGCTGGCGTTCTCTGTCAACCAGCGTTGGGCCATTTCCGCGCTGTCGCTGCCGTGCTCGCCTTGCTGAGGATGAAAGTCGCGCCGCAAATAGCGCAGCAGGGCTGGCATGCTGCGCCACACCAGGCCTTGGCGACCTAAGAAGAACGCCAGTCCATCGCACCAAGTGCCCAAACGCCACAGCTTGCCGCTGTGCTTGAGGTTGAGCACGGTTTGCGCTGTGGCCTCCAGGGCCATGGTCAGCAGCACAAACAAATACCACTGCACCCGTTTGCGATGGTTGCCACCCACGGCCTGGTAGAGGTCAAAGGCCACGCTGCGGTGCTCTATTTCCTCACTGGCGTGCCAGCGCCACATGGTTTGCATGCGCTCTTCGGCGCCCTCGAGTGCATCGGCGTGCTGCAGGGTTTGGTGGGCCAGGGTGGCGGTCAGGTGCTCGTAGGCGCAGGTGACGGCCAGCAGGCTTTTGGGATGCATGCCCAGGCGCATGGCCCTGGCTTGTCGGCGCAAGGCCCAATGCTGCCACTTGTTCACCAAGCCCTGAGTCTCAAGCTGGGCGTTGTAGAGGGCATGGATTTGCCGGTGCGCCGCCTCTTGGCCTATGAATTGCAGAATGTCACGGCGCAGTTGCAGGTGTTCTGGTTGCTGCGCCAACATGGGCAGGGCGCCGCGCATCGAGTCAATGAAAAACTGCTCGCCCACCGGAAAGCTCATGGACAAGGCGTTGAAATACTGGGTCAAAAAGTCGTTGCGGTGCCACCGTGCGGCCAGTGGGGTGCGCATGTCCACCAGCAGGCGGCGCACCGTGAGCTCAGAGGTCGTGGCGCCGTCGACTGCGCTGTCAGCGCTGGAGCGAGTGGGTGTCATTTTTGCCTGGGCGCGCGGCCCATCAGGTAGAACTCGGGGTTGGGCATCATGCTGGAAAAGCTGGCGATGCGGTTGGACAAGCCAAAAAATGCGGTGATGGCGGCAATGTCCCAGGCGTCTTCGTCGTCCAGGCCGTGGGCGTTCAGGGCTGCAAAGTCGGCATCGGCGATCTCATCGGAATGCAGGCAAACCTTCATGGCAAAGTCCAGCATGGCGCGCTGCCGGGGCGTGATCTCGGCCTTGAGGTGGTTCACCGCCACTTGGTCGGCCACCAGCGGCTTTTTCTCGTAAATGCGCAAGAGCGCGCCGTGGGCCACCACGCAATACAAGCACTTGTTGGCAGCGCTGGTGACAGTGACGATCATCTCCCTGTCGCCCTTGCTCAGGTTGCCGCCCTCTTTGAGCATGATCGCATCGTGGTAGGCAAAAAATGCCCGCCACTCGGCCGGCCTGCGTGCCAAAGTCAAAAACACATTGGGCACAAAACCGGCTTTTTCTTGCACTTCCAAAATGCGCGCGCGAATATCTTCGGGCACCTCGGCAAGGGTAGGGGCGGGGTAGCGGGCTGCGGTGCTCATGCGGAGTCCTTGTTTGAAGGGTCAATGGCGTATCTTCGCCCATCAAGCAGGTCTTTGCCATGCAGGGTCATGTTTGATGCGAGATTCAAGCCAAACCCTGGGAGCCGCCGCGGCCGAGGCGGTGCAGTTCAGTCCTGCACAGGCCCACTAGAGCACTGGCGCTTGCCAAATCAAATTGCCGTTGTTCACCAGCTCTGCCAAGGTCTTGTTGATACCGTCCAAGATGATGATCTGGGTGGATGAACTCGCCAAATCATTCAGGTTGGGGGTGGCGCTGGCGTTCAACAGTCCCTGAGCGTTGATGTAAAGGCGCGTTTCCTCAATCTCAGGGTCGTTGTCCGTGTTCACGGGAATGACTTTTAAATAGTTGGCCAGGTTGGTGCCGTCCAGTGTGGGGCCGCGACCGAGCAGGTCTTTCAGATCTATCACGCCTTTGGTGCCAGTGTCTTGGCCGAGGTAGAAATTTTTCACCACATCGGTGTTGGTGGCGCCATTGGTGCCTGCATTGGCCTTGATCCAATAGAAAACGTCTGCAGCAGGTGTGCCTTGCGCAATCAGCACCTGAGAGCCAGCGCGGTCAACGAAATAGTCGGGCTCTGTGCTGTCCAGGCCAGGTTGGGTGCTTTGCCCGGGCAGCCAAGCATCTTCAATCACTTTTTCACGGTCAATTTCCAAGACCTGGTACACGGTGGACTTGTTCCCTTTGGTGTCTTGCAGGTTAAAGATCAAGCTGTAATAACCGTCAGCTAGCTTGGTCAATATCTCCGAGGCAACGCTCACCGATGTGACCCCACTCAGGGAGCCCAGGTCTTTGCCCAGCAAGGTCAATCTAGAGAGGTTGCTGTCCAACTCGCCACCACTGTAGGTGAAGGGCACTTGCAAAGGACCTGTTTCATTCACCAAGGGATTGTTGGCACCCCCAGGGTTGGTCACCGCCAAGCTGGGCTGACGAAGGTCAAAAGGCGTGAGCACCGTGGCCGCTTGCGAGGGCTGGGTCAGGTCATTGCCCGCAATGTCTTGCAAAGTTTTGCCGACCGTGCTCCATGTCAAGGTTTGAGTTCCCGTGGTGCCGGCTGCAGGAAGGTCGGTGAGGCTGTATTCGGTGTCGCTGACCTTGGTCAAAACGCTGCTGGCGGGCAGGCTGCTGCCGTTGAGGTTGAAATCCGCGGCCAGCAATGCGCGAGCAGGTTTCTCGCTCAAGGTGATTTTGTATTTGAAGCCCGCCTGGCTCTCGCTGATGTTAAGGATGTTGTCCGCCTTGCCGCCCACGCCTGTTTCCAGCGCTGAAAGGTTGCTAGAAAAAGCGGCCGTCATGGGAGTGGCGTCCACGGTGATTTTGAATTCTGTGCTGATGGGCAAACCCTGGGCGTTGGTGCCGTTCACTTTGATTTGATAGTCCTTGTCACTGGCCAAGGGGGACTTTGGGGCCCATTCCCATCGGCCCAAGGCGTTGACCAGCACTTCTTCTGGGCTGCCGTTGTCTAGCGTGATAAATATCTTGCTGTTCGGCTGGGCGAAGCCGCCAATTTTGGGTTGGGTTTTTCGGGTGATGTTGTCCGTGGGGCTCACGCCTGTGTCCTCTCCTGGGAGCAGGGCTGCACTAAAGCCTGAGGCCGGAATGGCCTCCTCGCCTGAATTGCCACCTCCTGCAACTGCGCCTCCCCCGCCACCACCGCCACCACCCAAAGCCGCCAAACCCGCCACACCCGCTGCAGCCAAGCCTACGGGACCCAGCGCAAAACCCGCCACGCCCACCAATGGCGCGGCAGCCACGGCCATGGCCGACCCCGAGCTCACCACAAAGACCGGACCGCCCAGCACTTGTGAGGCGCTTGCGCCCTCGGGCAAGAGGCTGAGTTGGTCGAATTCTTGGGCGGTGTTGGGAATGAAGCGGTAGGTGCTGGTGTCTTCGGCCACGCCCACGATGGTGCCTGGGGCAACTTCGAAAAAGTTCTCCAAAATCAGGTCAGGCGCTTCGCCGGGGCGCTGCACATCGAGTTGAAGGTGCAGGTTTTTGCCCTGGCGCCTAGAGAAAATTTGCTGCGGCGCTTTGTCGCTGGCTTTGTCGCTCAGGGTGTAGACGGCATTGGGCTGGGCCTGGAGCCGCACAGGCTCGGTTTTGTTGCCGGGTATCAGCAGGACCTCAGCGGCCTTGGCGTCAATGGCCCTGTCAACGGTGACTTGGTAGTTTTTGGTCATGGGTTGGCGTCAGTTTTTTGCGGGGTTGACAGTGATTTCCACGCGGCGGTTGGGCCGGTTGCAGTTGAGCCTGGCGTCTCGGGTTTTGGCCACTTGCTGGCAGTCTTTGACGAGCAGCTCCGAGCTGCCCAGGCCTTCAGCCCGCAGTTGTCTGGCGGGCAGTCCGCTGTTGACAAGAATGCGGCTGACCGTTTGGGCGCGCTCCAAGGACAAACGCCGGTTCAAAGCCACCGAGCCCATGGGGTCGGTGTGGCCCTGAACCACGATCACTTGGCCGGGCTTGAGCTGCTCCTTGATGCGCTTGCCCAGGCGCACGATTTGTGTCTGCCCTTGTTCAGACAGGTGCTGGGGCTTGGAGCCGGAAAAGGTAAAAAGCATTTCGGCCGACAAGGTGTATTTGGAGACGGCCTGCTCGGGGGGGGGACGGGAAACCACAGGGGCCGGCACAGGAACAGGCACAGGCATGGGCACCACCGCAGGCAATGGCACTTGCATGGGCAATGGCAATAGCAGGGGCAATGGCAGTGGCAATGGCAATGGCACGGGCACGGGCACGGGCACGGGCACGGGCACGGGCACAGCTGCAGGCGTGCTGGCGGCTGCAAGCACGGGCTCGGGCTTCATCACGGGGAGGGCTTGGCAATCTTGCGCGGCTGGCACGCGCGAGACGGCATGCGACTGGCGCCGCAGCTCAGGCAGCAGGGCCTGGGCTTGCTGGTTGCTCAGGTTCGATTGCGTTGCCGCACCCGCTTTGGTTTGGATCAACACGTACACAGTTTGGCGGGGCAGGCTGGCCAGGTTGAAGGGGCTTTTGGCCGATGGCCCCGTTTTGCCTTGGCTGGCCAACTCAACCCACCGGTTGCCGGGGCAGACCTCGGTTTCAGAAAAAGCGCCAGGCAGCACCGTGGTGTGAAAGCGTCCTTCTACCCACACGTCCACTGGAGCACCTGTGTCTTGCATGGACCGTGGTCGCAAAAAGAGCAGGCGTGCGAGGTCTTGGCTGACCTGGGCGCGGGGTCGTTCATTGAGGTTGGCAAAGGTTTGCCAGGGAGGCGGGGGAGCGGTGGACTGCGAATACGCCGCCACAGAAAAAAACAAGGTGGCGGGCAAGCCAATCAGGCGTGTGAGGGCGAGCAGTGTGGTGGATTGCATGGGGTTCGGTAGATCGGTTCCTAGAGGGCCAATCGCCGAAGTGCAAATGCTCAACGGCGCCATCTGTCTAATTTAATTCGAACCTTTTTATTACTTTGTTAAAAATCATTGTTTTCTAAAAATAAATGATGAATTAACAAACTTTAAAAATCTAATCGTCTTTATTTGTAAATTAATAGACGTGGAAATGCATTGAAAGGAAATAAAAATATATTAATAATTAAATGAGCTGTGTTTGTGTGTCGCTCGGGTGGGATCTGCCATTCATCAGGCCACCCAGGCGGCATGGGGCGTCGAGTGATCCACCAACTGCGGCCCTGGCTGTGCTGCATTGAGCGAGTCCTGTAGGACGCCGTCTACAGCCACTGGGTAGAGTGCAAATCAACAAGCTGCGCTGCACAAGTCCGCTGACAAGGCACTTTTGCGGGCACTCTAAAGCGACAGATGGCGATGGCGCCTCGATGCAAGGCGTGCCTTGGGCAGCGCAGGCCTGTGCATCAGGCACTGCGCGTCCCGGCTGTGGTCAAGCAGCTGTCAAGCTGTCTCAGCCGAACAAGGGCTGGCTCAGCGTGGTGTTCCAGTCGATGTTGAGCGCCGCAGCCAGCGCCACCAAGTTGGAGGCGGCTGGCAGAGCCAAGTTGCTCAGCACAATGAGCTGGTCCGCCTGAGCGGCATCGCCTGACCCTGTGAATATCCCGGCTCGGCTGATGGCCAGTTGCACGGCATCGGGCAGCGTGTCGGTGTCGACGTTGGTGTCGATGGCGCTGATCATGAGGTACTTTTCCAGGCTCGCCGCAGTCACGCCGCCTAGCAAATCTCGAAGATTGAGCCTGTCGCCCTGAGGTGCGCCTGCTAAAGAAAAGTCAGTAATGGTGTCCACTTCGGGGGCGCCCGCTTTTCCCGGGTCCCGAGAAAGCCAGACAAAAGTATCCGCAGACCCGTTGCCTTGAAAACTCTGGCTCCCGCTCGTGTTGATAAAAAGGTTGTCTGCACCGTCGCCAATGGGCGTTGTTCCCTCCCAAAGCTTGGGCAAGAAACCTCGGTTTAACTTGAAGATTTGCAGCGTGTCTGTGCTGTTGCCTGCGGTGTCGGTGCTTGTGAGTTTGAAGGTGTAGTAGCCGTTGGCCACATTGGATAAACCGGTTTGTGTCAGTTCAAACTGCCAGGCCGCACTGGCATTTGAAGCCCGCGAGAGTGTTTTGCTGCTGCCTAAAAAGCTCGCAGTCACGCTGCTCAAGTCGGTGTCTGTGGTGTTGGCGGTGATGGGGAAGTTGGCGTTGAAAGGAAGGTCCTTGATGGACTCGCTGAACAAGCTGACGACAGGGGCTTTGTTGTCAAATGAAACTTCAGGGCTGTTGGCGGTGGCCAGAGGGTTACCTGCGGCATCGGTCAAGGGGTTGGCAGCACTGGCCTGCACGCTGAGCTTGAGCACCCCAGTGTTGGTGGCCGCCAGGCTGGGGCTGGGCTGCACCACAGCGGTGTATTCGGTGGCATTGACTTTGGTCAAACTGCCCAAGCTGCCCCCCGTGCCTACAGTCAAGTCCCCTGTGCCCAGGTCTCTTTGGGGGGCGCTGTCAAGAGTGATTCTGAAGGTCACGCCACCGCCCGCCAACTCAGCGATGCTCAGCACCGAGTTGTTCAAGGTGTCGATTGCAGCGAGGTTGGACGTGATGCTGGTGACGCTCAAGGCCTTGGTGTCATAGCTGATGTCGGCACTGCTGGCGCCGGGGGCGGGGTTGCCCGAGGCATCGGTCAGTGGGGTGGCAGGCTGCAAGCTCAGCTTGAGCTTGCCTGAGTTGGTGTCTGCAGTGGGCTGGGCCCTGACGGTGTAGACCGTCTCGCTGACTTTGCTGAGGCTGCCTGTGACCAAGCTGCCACCCGCAAAAACCAAATCTGCCGCCACGATGTTGCGGGTGGGTGCGTTGTCAAAGGTGAGCGTGAAGGTCACGCCATTGGTGGTCGGGCCGCTGGCCAGTTCTGCGTTGTTCAGCACCCCGTCCTTGACCAGGCCCAGGTCCAGCGCCTCTCGGTTGTTGGTGATCACCACGCCAATGGCCTTGGTGTCGTAGTTGATGAGGGGGCTGACGGTGGTGCCCAGTGGGTTGAGCGCGACATCTGACAAGGTGGTGCCCGTGGCAGCCCGCAAGCTCAGTTGCAGTTGACCGCCGTTGGTGTCGGCCGTGGGTTGGGCCTTGACGGTGTATTGCGTGTCGCTCACCCGCGTCAGGCTGTTGGCCAAGGTGCCGCCCGTCAGCACCAAGTCTGCCAGGGTAAGCGGGCGGTTGGGGATGCTGTCGAGCGTGATGGCGAAGGTCACGCCATTGGTGAGTTCGGTGCTGTTGAGGATGCTGTCTTTGGGGCCTTGGTCCAGGTCAGCCAGGTTGCTGGTGATGGTCGCCGTTGGCGCCTTGTTGTCGTAATTGAAGGTTTTGGGGGTGACCGTGCCCAGAGGGTTGCCAGCGTCATCTGTCAGCGCAGGGCTTGGGTTGGTTTTGAGGCTGACCACCACGGTGCCGGTGTCGCTGGTGGGGGAGGGCGGTGGCTGCACAGCGACGGCATATTCCGTGGGACTGATTTTTTTGAAGCTCCCAGGCTTGATGCTGCCTCCCGTGACACTCAAGTCCTCGACCGTCAAGTCCCTGATGGGGGTGTCGTTGAGCTTGAGGGTCACGGGAACCTCTGGCGAAGCGCCGCCCAATTCTGCGCTGTTGAGCACTCCGTCTTTGAGCGCCGCATCCAGGCTGGCGGGCGTGCCAATTTGAACGCCCAAGGGGCTGGTGTCTATGAGCAGCGTGACAAGCTTCTCAGCGGGCGTGCCAGTCGGGTCTTTGGGGTCTGTGGCCTTGATCTTGACGGTGTGTTCACCGTCGGACAAGTTGGCCGGCGGCGTCCAGGTCCAACTGCCATCTGCATTGACGGGGCTTATTTCTTGCTCAGTTCCGTTGTCCAGCGTCACAAACACCTTGTTACCAGGCGCGGTTTTGCCCTCAATGATGGGCTTGGGTTTGTTGGTTTGTGTGTCTGTGGTGAGGCCAGTGTTGTCTGCAGGTTTGAGCTCGGTCTCCAGCGGCACTTTGGTGACTGGAGTTGGATTGACTGTGGTGCCTGTTCCACCGCCACTCTCGGTTCCTGTGTTCCCCCCTGTGCCTGTGTCCGCTCCCCCGCCAGATCCGCCACCGCCGCCTCCGCCTAAAGCGGCAGCGCCCGCCAAAGCCGCAGCGCCTGCGCCCAGTCCGCCCAGCCCCGCCACCGCACCGCCCACGCCCGCCACACCCAGCAGCGGTGCGGCCACAAAAAACGGCGAGCCTCCCAATACTTGGGTGATGCTGGCGCCGTCGATCAGCTCACCGATTTGGTGCTGCGGGAGGGCGGTGTTGGGGATGAACCGGTAGCTGATGTCGTCTTCAGCAATGCCTGTCAACGGGCCTGGAGCTTGCTCGAAATAGTTCTCCAAAATCAGATCGGCGCTGTCGTCGGGTCGGTAGTCGTCGATTTGGATGAGCAGGTCATTGCCCCGGCGCTTGGTGTGAATTTGCTGGGGGGCTTTGCCCGTGCTCTGGTTGCTCAGGGTGTAGGTGGCGCCGCTTTGAGCCAACAGGCGTGTGGCTTGGGCCGAGTTGGCGGGGATGGCTTGCACCACGTCGGCCGTTTTGCCACCCTCTTTGGCGGGGGCATTGGAGGAGATGCTGATTTGGTAGGTATTGCTCATGCTGGTGTCAATTTTTTGAAGGAGCGACTGTGATTTCCACGCGGCGGTTGGGCAGATCGCAGGCGATCCGCTCGCCTCGCTTGGGGTGCAAGGCGGCGCAGTCCTTGACCAGCAGTTCCGAGCTGCCCAGGCCTTGGGCGCGCAGTTGTCGGGCAGGAATGCCTTGGCTGCGCAAAATGCTTAAAACAGTGTCTGCGCGTTCGGCCGACAAGCGTTGATTCAGCCCAGCCGAGCCTGTGGGGTCGGTGTGGCCTTGCACGAGCACCACATCGCTGGCTTGGAGGTCCTCTTGGAGTTGCTTGGCCAGGGCCATGATTTCTCTGCGGCCCCGCTCGGCCAGGTGCTTGGGTTGTGAACCGCCAAAGGCAAACAGCATTTCAGCCGACAAGGTGTAGCGCTTGGCAGGCTTGGGCTCTGGGGGCGGCACAGGGGCCGGGGGAGGTGGTGGAGGCGGTGGAAGCGGTGGAAGCGGTGGAGGTGGTGGAGGTGGTGGAGGCGGTGGAGGCGGTGGAAGTGGTGCAGGCGGTGGAAGTGGTGCAGGCGGTGTAGGCGGGGGAGGTGGGGCTGTTGGAGCGAGCTGGGCGATCTGTGCCGGGGCTTCAGGGGCTGGTGTGGGGCAACTCAGTGGCGGCTGCACCCGCGAGACGGCGTGGGATTGGCGGCGCAGGTCTTTGAGCAGGACATTGGCCTCCTCAGCGTTCAGGTCTGAGCGCATGGGGCTCTTTGCGCTGGGCGCTTGCACCACCACGTAGGTGGTCTGCTCAAGTTGGGCCAGAACGGGCAGGCGCGGTCTAAAGTTCAGACCGCTGGTGCCCTGGCCCGCCATTTCAAGGACTCGGGAGCCAGGGCAGACTTGGGCCTCGGCAAAGCCTCCGGGCAAGAGCGAAGTGAGGTAGCGCCCGTCAATCAGAATGTCAGCCGGGAAGGTGGCGTCTTGGGGGCTGGGTGGGCGCAGCAAGACGAGTTTGGCCAGACCTTGTGGCACGGTGGTGCTGGGCCTTTCGCTTTGACTTGCAAAAGTATTCCAGGTGGCGCTGGCCGCACTCGGTTGGGCACCAGCGTTCAAGCTCGCAAGGGCAGTGATGGCCAATGTGGCCAAGCATGTTCTGAGGGTGGTGGCGTGCATTGATTGTTGTTGAGTTGATCCAGGGGATGAACGGCGGACCCGTTCATGGCGACCTCTGCAAATCTAAACTAAATAATGAACAGCTTTGAAAAAGTAATTCTTAAAAATTGTCTTTTAATGTCTATTTGAGCAAATATGATTTATCAAGTAGTCAATTCGTGATTCTGGTCTGTCGTGGGGGTGGTGTTGCATTTGCCCATCTGCCGAGCGCGATAAGTGGCTGCGGTTCGGTGTCAGATGCCCAAAGCGCGGCCCGTGGCTTTGGGGCTCATGCCCGCCCAAAGGTGGGCGGGCGCTGAGGTCTTCAAAACTCCAAATGCCGGCCTTGTGGGAGGTGGGAGCGTTCATGGGCCTGACTTGTGCGAAATACCAGGTCATCGGCTACGTAGAATCATTGAGTTTTGTGCTCTTTTGGCGCAGGGTCTCTTTCAAGCCTTGCGCTCCACCTTTTCTTGCAGGAGATCGCCGTGAACAAGATGTACCCTTCAGCGGCCGCCGCGCTCCAAGGCGTGGTCAAAGATGGCCAGCTGATTGCCGTGGGAGGCTTTGGCCTGTGCGGTATTCCAGAGGCCTTGATTGATGCGCTGCGCGACAGCGGCGTGAAGAACCTGACGGCCATTTCCAACAACGCAGGCGTCGACGGCTTTGGCCTGGGCAAACTGCTGGAGACGCGCCAAATTAAAAAAATGATTGCCAGCTACGTGGGCGAGAACAAAGAGTTCGAGCGCCAGTATCTGGCCGGCGAGTTGGAACTGGAATTCACGCCCCAGGGCACGCTGGCTGAAAAGCTGCGTGCGGGCGGCGCAGGCATTCCGGCTTTTTTCACCAAAACGGGCGTGGGTACGCTGGTGGCCGAGGGCAAAGAAACCCGCGAGTTCGATGGGGAAACTTACCTGATGGAGAGGGCGCTTATGCCTGAGATTTCTTTGGTCAAGGCCGATGTGGCCGACACCTCTGGCAACCTGCGCTTTCGCTACACCGCCCGCAACTTCAACCCGGCCGTGGCCATGGCGGGCAAGCTGTGCATTGTGGAGGTGGAAAAAATCGTTGAGCTTGGCGAACTCGCCCCCGACGACATTCACTTGCCCGGCATTTATGTGCACCGCTTGGTGCTCAATGCCAGCCCAGAAAAGCGCATTGAAAAGCGCACCGTCACCACGCAAGGAGCCTGATCATGGCCTGGACCCAAGACCAAATGGCGGCCCGCGCCGCGCAAGAACTCGAAGATGGTTTTTATGTGAACTTAGGCATTGGCATTCCCACCTTGGTGGCCAACCACGTGCCTGCCGACAAAGAGGTGTGGCTGCAGTCTGAAAACGGCATGCTGGGCATAGGCGCTTTCCCCACGGAAGACAAGGTCGATGCCGACCTCATCAACGCGGGCAAGCAGACCGTGACCACGCTGCCCGGCTCGGCTATTTTTGGCAGCCACGACAGCTTTGCCATGATTCGCGGCGGCAAGATCAACCTGTCTATTCTGGGTGCCATGCAAGTCAGCGAGCACGGCGACCTGGCCAACTGGATGATTCCTGGCAAGATGGTCAAAGGCATGGGCGGCGCCATGGACCTGGTGGCGGGCGTGCCGCGCGTGATTGTGCTCATGGAGCATGTGGCGCGCAAAAAAGACGGCACTGAAGACATGAAGATTCTCAAGCAATGCACGCTGCCTCTGACCGGCGTGGGCGTGGTGGACCGTGTCATCACCGACCTGGCCGTGATGGACGTGACCCCGCAAGGCCTCAAGGTGGTTGACTTGGCCCCTGGCGTGACGCCTGAGTTTTTGCAGTCGAAAACGGGCGCGGCGCTGATTTTTTAAAGGTGCTGCGGACTACCTGCCCCGCACGCGCTGGCTTTTGCGCGTGCGTTCAAAAAAATCAGCGGGCTTGCCGCGCACCCAGGCCACAAAGCGCGCCATCTCCGGGTGGGCCAGCAGCGCCTCGACCGTGCTGTACTGGCGGGCCAGTTCGGTTTCGGTGAAGAGAGCGTGCACCTGCCGGTGGCACATGCGGTGCAAAAACTCGGTGTGCCTGCCGCCTTTGGACTTGGGCACCAGGTGGTGCGCGTCTTTTTGGGCCGGAGGTATCACGCGCTCGCACAGCGGGCACATCAGAGCGGGCTGCTCTTGCGGCGTTTGGAGTCGTTCGGCCAGAAGCTGGCGCCGTATGCGTCCGGTCATGCGGTCATAGAGATGGTTCAGTAAATTCTACAAGCCGGCAAGCTTGGTACACTTGTCTGGCTAAAGGCATTTGTCCTTGCGGTGGCTTGATTATTTGATGCGCCCTTCGCGCTGCGCATTGCGCAATTCCGGTATCAGTTCAATCCCAGCCTCTGGCCTTGTGGCTGGTGGGTCCACTGCCCGGTTTTATTTCCCTTTTGGGTCTGCTCGCCTCTCTTCAATGCATTGATCAGAGCGTGTGTGGCCTGCTCCGGCACCCGAATCTCCTGCATTTTTTTGCGCTGCAGGCGCATTGATTTTTCGCGCGAGCCAGTTTTGCTGTGCGACGTGCGCTTTGATGAACGACAAGAGCCTCACATGTTCAGCGGTGGACGGGTCATCACCCGTCCTAAGCCGCGTCAACGCAGCACTGGCTGCTCACCGTGGCCGCACTGCTGGCCCGCAGGACCGGGTGCGCCGGCTTACCTTTGTTTGACCCGCAAGTGCAGGCCAAGGCCCTGGGCCAGACCCGGCGGTGGCCGCCAAGCCGCCATGCGGCCTGATGCATTTGTTTTTACAGGAGTTTGAGTGTCCAAAGAAGATCTGATTGAAATGCAAGGAAAAGTTGACGAGGTCTTGCCCGACGGGCGTTTCCGCGTCACCCTGGAAAACAACCACAACCTGATTGCCTATTCGGGCGGCAAGATGCGCAAAAACCGCATCCGCGTGTTGGCGGGTGACCGTGTCACGGTGGAACTGTCCCCCTACGACCTGACCAAGGGCCGCATCACCTTCCGCCACCTGGAGCCGCGCACAGGCGCGCCCATGCCTGCGTTCAAGCGGCGTCCACGCTGAACCATTGACAAGGCGGCCGCTCCAAGCGGCGGCCCGCGGGCATCACCAACGGATGCCCACCCCTCAAGCCCCCTGCGACTTAAGCAACTCCCGCGCAATGATGAGTTGCTGCACTTCTGTGGCGCCTTCGTAGATGCGCAGCGCCCGAATTTCGCGGTAAAGGCGCTCCACCGGTTCGTTGCTGACCACGCCTTGGCCGCCAAAAATTTGCACGGCCGCGTCAATCACGCGCTGGGCGCCTTCGGTGGCTTGGAGCTTGGCCATGGCGGCTTCGCGGGTCACAGTCTTTCCTTGGTCGCGCTGCCAGGCCGCGCGGTAGGTGAGCAGGGCCGCGCTGTCTATGGTGGTGGCCATTTGCGCCAGGCTCGCTTGCGTGAGCTGAAAGTCGGCCAACACGCCGCCGAACATCTCGCGGCTGCGTGCGCGTGTGAGGGCCTCATGAAAGGCGTGGCGCGCAAAGCCCAAGGCCGCAGCCGCCACCGAGGTGCGAAACACATCCAGCGTGCGCATGGCGACTTTAAAACCCTCGCCTGCTGCGCCCACGCGCTGGCTCAGGGGCACGCGGCACTCCTTGAATTGAAGCCGGGCCAGCGGGTGCGGTGCAATCACTTGAATGCGCTCGGCCACCACCAGGCCAGGGGTATCGGCATCCACAATAAAAGCCGAGATGCCGCGCGCGCCTGGCGCCTCGCCGGTGCGGGCAAAGACCACGTAAAAGTCGGCAATGCCGCCGTTGGAGATCCAGGTTTTTTCGCCCTCAATCACTGCATGTCCGCCCTCGATGCGGGCAGCGCATTGCATGGCCGCCACGTCCGAGCCCGCCTGGGGCTCGCTGAGCGCAAAAGCGGCAATGGCCTGGCCGCTGGCCACGCGCGGCAAGTAAGCCTCTTTTTGAGCAGGTGTGCCCGCCAGTGAGATGGCGCCCGAGCCCAGGCCCTGCATGGCAAAGGCAAAGTCGGCCAGGCCGTGGTGGCGGGCCAGGGTCTCGCGCGCCAGGCACAGGCTGCGGGTCTCTATGGTGTCGGCCGCGCCGCCGTACTGCCGGCCGGCCACGGTGGGGGCCAGCCAGCCTGCCGCGCCCAGTTGTCGCACCAGGGCGCGACATTGCGCGTCGGTGTCAGCGTGGTGCTCAGGATCAATGTGATCGGTGGCCCAGGTATCGAGTGCCTGCGCAAATTCGGCGTGGCGGCTGTCAAAAAACGGCCACTGCAGGTGGTCCAGGTGCTGGCTCATGGCGGGCATTCTCAGTTGCCCTCAAAGCGGGGCGTTTGCTTGGCCACAAAGGCGTGGTAGGCGCGCTTGAAGTCTTGCGTCAGCATGCACAGGGCTTGGGCCTGGGCTTCGGCTTCAATAGCTTGGTCTATGGTCATGGCCCATTCCTGGTGCAGCATGGTTTTGGTGATGCCGTTGGCAAAGCTGGGGCCCGCGCTCAGCTCGGCGGCCAACGCTTGGGCATCGGCCAGCACGGCTTCGGGCTCGGCCAGGCGGTTGAAAAACCCCCAGCGCTCGGCCTCTTCGCCCTTCATGACGCGCCCGGTGTAGAGCAACTCGCTGGCCCGGCCCTGGCCAATCAGGCGGGGCAAGATGGCGCAAGCGCCCATGTCGCAGCCGGCCAGGCCCACGCGGTTGAACAAAAAAGCGGTCTTGCTGCGGGCCGTGCCCACGCGCAGGTCAGAGGCCATGGCCATGATGGCGCCGGCGCCTGCGCACACGCCGTCGATGGCGGCCACGATGGGCTGTGGGCAGGCGCGCATGTGCTTGACCAACTCGCCCGTCATGCGGGTGAACATGAGCAGCTCGGGCGCTTCCAGGCGTATCAGCGGGCCAATGATTTCGTGCACATCGCCGCCCGAGCAAAAGTTACCGCCTGCACCGGTCAGCACCACGGCCTTGATGTCGTCGGCGTGCCTGAGCGCGGCAAACACATCGCGCAGCTCCGCATAGGCGTCAAAGGTCAGCGGGTTTTTGCGCTCGGCGCGGTTGAGCACGATGGTGGCTACTGCGCCTTCGACTTGCCACAAAAAATGGCTGGCTTGGTAGCCGGCCAAGGGGCGGCGGTTGCCTGCCAGCAGGGCCGGGTCTAGGCGGTCGGGTGTGCTCATTTGTTCTCCTTTGAAAGGTGGGTTTTGCGCTCGTGCAGCGCCAGCACATGCAGGCGCAACGCGCCCAGTTCGGTGGACATGTGCTTCATGGTCGCAGTGTCCTGCGTTGAGAAAATCTCCAAAATCCACTGCTCATGCTCGGCCGCCATGGCTTTGAAGCTGATGCGCCCGGTCTCGCTCAGCCGCACCACCCAGGAGCGTCTGTCGTTGGGCCGGGGTTCGCGCACGACCAGGCCCTCTTTTTCGAGCTCGTCGGTCAGCCCCGTCACGTTGCCGCCCGTGACCATGAGGTTGCTTGAGAGCTCCTTCATCATCAGCCCCTCGGGCTTGCGGTAGAGCTGGGCGAGGTAGTCAAAGCGGGCCAGCGACATGCTAAAGCGCTCGCGCAAGCGGCGCCGGATCTCGTCTTCAATTTGCGTGGTGCAGGCCAGCATGCGCAGCCACAGCTTCAGGGCAGCGTGGTCGCCTTGCTCAATGCGCGCTTCATGGCCCAGGCCGTCGGCATTGTTCAGCAGGGTGCGGGTGGCGTCGGCTTTCATGCGGTTCAGCGGCTGGTGGGTGCAGGACTTGTCCAACCAGGTACTGGCTTAATCTGCACGCACTGTGGCAGCTGCTGCGGACTGCGCGCGTTCACGTTGAAAAAGGGCCTCCATTTGCGGCTTGCCTGCGATGTAAGGCTTGGGCCACTGGGTGCCGGTGTAGCCAATTTTGGCAGCCTCGGTCAGTGTCCAGGCCGGGTTGGCCAGGTGGGGCCTGGCCACGGCGCACAGGTCGGCCCGGCCGGCGGCCAAAATGCTGTTGGCGTGGTCGGCCTCGCTGATGGCGCCCACTGCAATGGTGGGTATGCCGGCTTCTTGGCGAATGCGGTCGGCAAAAGGCGTTTGGAACATGCGGCCGTAGACTGGCTTTTCTTGTTTGCTCACCTGGCCGGACGAGCAGTCGATCATGTCGGCCCCGGCGGCCTTGAAGGCGCGGGCAATGTCTACCGCGTCGCTGGGGGTGATGCCGCCTTCGACCCAGTCGTGCGCGGAAATGCGCACTGAAATGGGTCGCTCAGCCGGCCAGACCGCACGCACGGCGGCAAACACCTCCAGCGGAAAGCGCAGGCGATTGTCCAGGCTGCCGCCGTAGGTGTCTTGGCGGTGGTTGGTCAGGGGCGAGATAAAGCTGGACAACAGGTACCCGTGGGCGCAGTGCAGCTCCAGCCAGTCCACCCCGACCTCTGCGGCTGCCAGCGTGCTGGCCACAAATTGCGCGGTGACTTCGTCCATGTTGGCACGCGTCATGGCGCGCGCGGTTTGGCTCACGCCGGGCAGGTACTGCTGCTCGGAGGCGGCCAGAATGGGCCAGTTGCCTGACTCCAGGGGCTGGTCTATGCCGTCCCAGGCCAGGCGGGTGGAGGCTTTGGGGCCGGCATGGCCGATTTGCATGCCAAATTTGGCGTCTGACTGAGTGTGTATCCAGTCGGCAATGCGCTTCCAGGCGGCGGTGTGCTCGGGCTCGTACAGGCCCGGGCAGCCGGGGGTAATGCGGCCTGTGTCACTCACGCAGGTCATCTCGGCAAACACCAGGCCCGCACCACCCATGGCGCGCGCGCCCAGGTGGACCAGGTGGTAGTCGCCCACCAAGCCGTCAGTGGCCGAGTACTGCGCCATGGGCGAGACCACAATGCGGTTTTTCAGCGTCATGCCGCGCAGCGTGTAGGGCGTGAACATGGGGGGCGGGGCGCTTTTCGTGTTCTCAATGGGGGCTGGCAAGCCCGCTTGGCTGGCAAACCAGGCCTCGTAGTTGCCCAGCCAGCGGCTGTCGCGCAGGCGCAGGTTTTCATGGCTGATGCGCTGGCTGCGCGTGAGCATGGAGTACATGAACTGCTGGGGCGGCAGTTGTTCGCAGTAACGCTCGCCGCACACCTCAAACCATTCCATGGCGTTCCAGGCGGCGTTTTGCAGGCGCAGCACATCCACATGGCGCAGCGCCTGGTAGCGTTTGAGCACGGCAGGGATGTCGGGCGACACATGGCCGGCTTGGTCAAACTGGCGGGTCAGCTCAATCGCATCTTCAATGGCCAGCTTGGTGCCCGAGCCAATGGCAAAGTGCGCGGTGTGCACCGCATCGCCCATGAGCACCACATGGCTGCGGCCATTGAAGTGCGACCACTGCTGGCAAATCACCCGCTGAAAATTCAGCCAGGCCGAGCCGCGCAGGTGGCGTGCGTTGGTCATCAGGGGCTCGCCCTGCAGGTTGGCCGCAAACAGGCGTTCGCAAAACTCAATCGACTGTTCCTGGTCGGCCTGGTCCAGGCCATGGGCCAGCCACACATGCTCGGGGCACTCCACAATGAAGGTGCTGGTGTGCTCGTCAAACTTGTACACGTGGGCCTGAAACCAGCCGTGCTCGGTTTTTTCAAACAAAAAGTTGAACGCGTCGTAGAGTTTTTTGGTGCCCAGCCAAATAAAGCGGTTGGGGCGGGTCACGATGTCGGGCTTGAAGACCTCGGCGTATCGCCCCCTGATGCGCGAGTTGACGCCGTCGCTCGCAATCACCAGGTCGGCGTCGGGAAAGTCGGTGTCGGCGTCCACATCGGCTTCAAACACCAAATTGATACCCAGTTGCTCGCAGCGCGACTGCAAGATGTTGAGCAGCTTTTTGCGGCCAATGCCCACAAAGCCATGGCCGCCCGAGCGGATGACCTCGCCCTTGAAGTGCAGCTCAATGTCGTCCCAGTGGTTAAAAGCCTGCTCAATTTCGGCGGCCGTCACCGGGTCCCACTGGCGCATGTTCTCCATGGTGGCATCGGAGAACACCACGCCCCAGCCAAAGGTGTCGTAGGCGCGGTTGCGCTCATGCACGCTGATGTCGTGCTCGGGGTGGCGCATTTTCATGAGCAGGCTGAAATACAGACCAGCGGGTCCACCGCCAATGCAAACGATCTTCATGGATGCTCCAAATGCGGGCGCGATGAGAGTACGCGCTATGAAATTCAAAACCAATAGTTTAGAACTCAATTAAATGCGGGCGTTCTGTGGGGCCATGCAGGTGAGGGTCTAAATTTATTGATGAACCTGCCCAGACCTTGAAAAAACTTGAGAACTGAACTGTTCATGGGTAAAAATAAGTTCTGAAAAGGCCCGCGCCGTTGCCGGCCCTCTTTTGATTGACCGCCTGAAGGAACCCCATGAAAGTGCTTTTGCCGCCCGGTTGGGCCCAGCCCAAGGGCTATGCCAACGGCGTCACCGCCAGCGGCCGCACCGTGTTCATTGCCGGCATGATTGGCTGGGACGGGCAGGGCGTGTTCCATTCCGATGATTTTGCCGAGCAAGCCCGCCTGGCCTTGCAAAACGTGGTGGAGGTGCTCAAAGAAGCGGGCGGCAAGCCCGAGCACATCATGCGCATGACTTGGTACGTCACCGACAAGCGCGAGTACCTGGCCGCCGGCCGCGAGGTGGGGCGGGCCTTTCGCGAGGTGATTGGCTGCTACAACGCGGCCATGACGGCGGTGGAGGTCACGGCCTTGATGGAAGACCGGGCCAAGGTCGAGATCGAGTGCACCGCCATCATTCCTGAGTAAGCCGCACAGACGGCCTTGGCTGCACAGGGCCGGCCAAGCCTGTGTGCATTTGACAAAGCTTTAAGCGGCCTGCGCAATTTGCCTGAGCGCATCCTCAAACACCTGGGCCGGCTGGCCGCCCGAAATCAGGTGGGTGTCATTGATGACCACCGCCGGCACCGAGCGTATGCCCGCCGACTGGTACTGTGCCTCCGCTTCGGCCACCTCAGCGTCATAGCGGCTACTGGCCAGTACCTCGGCGGCCTCTTGGGCATCAAGGCCGGCCGATGCGGCCGCCTGCAGCAACACGGCGTGGTCTTCCATGGCCTGGCGGTCACGGTGGCAGGCCAGCAGCAAGGCATTTTTAGGGGCCAGTTGCTTGTCGGGCTGGCCCGCGGCCCAGTGCAGCAGGCGGTGGGCATCTCGCGTGTTGTAGACCCGGCCCCGGCCGTCCGGGTTGAATTCAAAACCCACCTCCGCGCCGCGCTGGCGAATGACATCACGCATTTGCGCTTGCTTTTCGGGGGTGGATCCGTACTTTTGCGTCAGGTGCTCGCTCATGTCTTGGCCGCCGGGCCACATGCGGGGGTTCAACTCAAAAGGCTGAAAGTGCAGCGTGGCCTGGATGTCGGGCTGCAACTTGTCCAGGGCCTCCAAAAGAGCATGCAGGCCTACGGCACACCAGGGGCAAGAGACGTCGGAGACAAAGTCGATCTTGAGCGTTTTCATGGGCAGTGAAGAAGTTTCAAAAACCCTGATGCTAGCCGCTGGCGTGACCTGGCTGAGCCCCATGCGGGTTCAGGCCGAGCAACTCAGAGGACCGGTCCCGGGCTGTACATGTCGCTTGGCATGCTGGACGCGCCTGCCGCGCCACCTGACCAGGACCTGCTCGATGCCCTCATCGACTGCATGTGCGACATGTGCTCGTCCATCAGGCGCATGTGCTCGTCCATCAGCGCCTGTTTTTGCTCAGGCGTGGTGGCCGTGTTCATGCGGGTGCGCACATCTTGCATGGCGCGCATGTGGGTGTTCATGCGGTTGTGCATCTCGGGGTTCATGCTGCCCATACCGCCCATGCCGCCCACGCCCGGGTCGGCCCCTGTCTGAGCGAACACCGTCAGGGCCATGCCCGTCGCAGCCACGGCCACTGCCCATTGTTTTTTAAAGCGCATCGAATTTTCCTTCTCAATGGTTGACACGCAGCCGCCCACATGGCTACTGCTGAAGCCCACAGA
Source organism: Polaromonas sp. YR568 (assembly GCA_945878995.1). GTDB lineage: Bacteria > Pseudomonadota > Gammaproteobacteria > Burkholderiales > Burkholderiaceae_C > Polaromonas. The sequence continues at coordinate 44,306 of CAMCUN010000005.1, forward strand.
TTCAGGCGACACTCGCGCCCCAAGCGTTGGTGGTGATCCTCAAGCCATGGCAGACGTTGCCTGCTGGCCGTGTGGGACTTCGCCTAGGCGTTCAAGCTCAAAGGGGGTGGCCCGAGCTGTCCAGCCCCTGAGCAATGTCTTCGCTGGGTGAGTAAGGTCAGAGCCGAATCGAGGAGCACTTGGGCACTGCCTTTAGCAAAAAATTGGCAACAAAGGGGGACGTCGTTATCCCGGCCGTAAGTGCTTGATTCATATGGCCGAAGGTGAGCTCTGGACTCGCAAAATGCGTCTGGCACGCTGGTCTGGGTGCCAAGGGTCCAATACCCCTTAAACTATCTTGTTGGCAGATAGTTAAGTTCTATCTGTGTCCTGTCCCCGTCGGCCATGTTGTCTAGCGTGCGCCCATGCTCCTGAGGCGGATGCTTTTTTCTATGCAGTCCAATCAACAAATCGCAGTCATCGGTCTGGGTTACGTGGGACTTCCGCTGGCCGTTGAATTCGGCAAAATTCGCTCGGTGCTGGGCTTTGACATCAATGCCGATCGCATCGCTGAATTGCGCAGCGGCAAAGACTCCACCTTGGAGGTCAGCCCTGCGTCGCTCGCTCAATCCCATTCGCTGAGGTTCAGTGACAGCCAGGATGATCTCAAAGCATGCTCGATCTTTCTGGTGACTGTGCCTACACCGGTGGACCAAGCCAATCGGCCTGACATGACGCCGCTGATCAAGGCGAGCGAGACGGTAGGACGGGTGCTGAAAATCGGCGATATCGTCATATTTGAATCGACGGTTTACCCTGGCGCAACTGAAGAAGTGTGCGTTCCGGTGCTCGAGCGCGTCAGTGGGCTTAAATTCAACCAAGATTTTTTCTGCGGCTACAGCCCCGAGCGCATCAACCCGGGTGACAAAGTCAATACCCTGACCACCATCCGCAAGATCACCAGCGGCAGCACGCCTGAAGTGGCCGACCAAGTAGATGCCTTGTACGCCAGCATCATCAAGGCCGGAACGTGGCGGGCCAGCAGCATCAAGGTGGCCGAGGCGGCCAAGGTCATTGAGAACAGCCAGCGTGACTTGAACATTGCATTCGTCAATGAACTGTCGGTGATTTTCGAACGCATGGGCATAGACACCCTGGAGGTTCTGGAGGCCGCAGGCACCAAGTGGAACTTTTTGCCATTCAGACCCGGCATGGTGGGTGGCCATTGCATAGGGGTGGATCCCTACTACCTGACCCACAAGGCAGAAGAGCTGGGCTATCACCCCCAAGTCATTCTGGCTGGCCGGCGCATAAACGACAACATGGCCCGCTATGCGGCCCGCAGCGTTATCAAGCGCATGTTGCAAAACGGCATTGATGTGGCCCGCAGCACGGTGGGCGTGATGGGCGTGACCTTCAAGGACAACTGCCCCGATATTCGCAACAGCAAGGTGGCTGATCTGGTCAGAGAATTTCAGACCTGGAATGTCAAGGTGTTGGTGGTTGACCCCTGGGCCGATGCGCAGGAGGTTCGTCATGAATACGGCATTGAACTGGTCACCCTTGAAGAATGCGCCGGTCGGCTCGATAGTTTGGTCGTGGCGGTGGCGCACCAAGAATTTGCTTCCATGAATGGCGCTGAGCTGCGGGCATTGTGCAAGCCGCAAGGGCAGCCGGTGATCGGCGATCTCAAGAGTATTTATGACAGGCATGCCTTGGCTGCTGATGGCTTTACCGTGTTTCGACTTTGAAGGTTTCCATGCGCACTTACGACAATATCAAAGACCGCAAAATCCGCATGGCACTGGTCGGCTGCGGCCGCATCGCAGCCAATCACTTCGCTGCTATGGAGCAGCATGCGCCTGACATTGAGGTGGTCGATGTCTGCGATGTGGACCCGGTTGCCCTTGAAAAAGCCGTCGCCCGAACAGGCGCTCAAGGCCACGCCGGTTTGACGCAGATGCTCGCCAGCACCAGCGCTGACGTGGTGGTGCTCACCAGCCCGAGCGGACTTCATCCTGAGCAGGCGGTTGAGATAGCGCGCTCGGGTCGCCATGTCATGACCGAAAAGCCCATGGCCACGCGTTGGCATGATGGCTTGCGCATGGTCAAGGCCTGCGACGACGCTGGCGTGCGCATGTTCGTGGTCAAGCAAAACCGCCGCAATGCCACGCTTCAGTTGCTCAAGCAGGCGGTCGAGCAAAAGCGTTTTGGCCGAATCTACATGGTCAACATCAACGTCTTCTGGACCCGTCCTCAGGACTACTACGACAGCGCCAAATGGCGGGGTACCTGGGAGTTTGATGGCGGTGCCTTCATGAACCAAGCCAGTCACTACGTGGACTTGCTCGATTGGTTGATTGGCCCGATCGAAAGCATACAGGCCTACACAGCTACGCTGGGGCGTGACATTGAGGTCGAAGACACCGGCGTACTGAGCGTCCGTTGGCGCTCGGGGGCCTTGGGGTCCATGAACGTGACCATGCTCACCTTCCCGCGCAACCTGGAGGGCAGCATCACCATCTTGGGCGAGAAGGGCACCGTTCGTGTGGGCGGTGTGGCTGTCAACGAAATCCAGCACTGGGAGTTTGCAGAAAAGTTGCCCCAGGACGAGCAAATTGCCTCGGCCAACTATCAGACCACCTCGGTCTACGGCTTTGGCCATCCGCTTTATTACAAGAACGTGATCGAGGTTTTGCGCGGACAGGCAGAGCCCGAGACCGATGGCCGCGAGGGCCTGAAGTCCTTAGAGGTGCTGGTGGCCGCCTATCTGTCAGCCCGCGACGGCAAGCGCATTGCCTTGCCGCTGGACTATTGAGCGTGAGCGTCTCGATTCATCCCAGTGCCATCGTTGACGAGGGCGCACAGATAGGCGAAGGTTCTCGCGTCTGGCATTTTGTGCATGTGTGTGCGGGTGCCCGAATTGGCAAGGGCGTGTCTCTGGGTCAAAACGTCTTCGTCGGCAATAAAGTCATCATCGGCGACCATTGCAAGATCCAGAACAACGTGTCGGTTTACGACAATGTCATCCTCGAAGAGGGTGTGTTTTGCGGGCCCAGCATGGTGTTCACCAATGTTTACAACCCGCGTTCATTAATTGAGCGCAAGAGCGAGTACCGTGACACCCTGGTCAGAAAAGGCGCGACCTTAGGCGCTAACTGCACAATCGTCTGTGGTGCCACGGTGGGTGAATACGCTTTTGTGGGAGCGGGTGCGGTCATCACCAAAAATGTCCCAGCCTATGCGTTGATGGTGGGCGTGCCGGCAAAGCAAATTGGCTGGATGAGCGAATACGGCGAACAATTGGCTTTGCCCCTGGACGGAGTGGGTCGGGCCGTCTGTCCCCAAACAGGGTCTGTTTACCAGCTTGATGGGCAAGCGATTACAAAGATACAAGGATAAGCTCAATGGAATTCATGGACCTTAAAAGCCAGTATCGGCGCCTGAAATCGGACATCGATGCCGGCATTCAGCGTGTGCTCGATCACGGGCAATACATCCTGGGTCCGGAAGTGGCTGAGTTGGAAGAACGTCTCGTGGCCTACACCGGCGCAAAGTACTGCATCACGGTGGCCAATGGCACCGATGCCTTGCAGATCGCGCTGATGGCCCTGGGCGTGGGCCCCGGCGATGAGGTCATCACCCCAGGCTTTACCTACATCGCCACTGCCGAAACGGTGGCTCTGCTGCGGGCCAAGCCGGTGTATGTGGACGTCGACGAGCGCACTTACAACCTGGATACTCAGCTTCTTGAAGCTGCAATAACGACCAGAACAAAGGCCATCATTCCCGTCAGCCTGTACGGCCAGTGTGCAGACTTCGACGCTATCAATGCCATTGCTGCCCGCCACGGCATCCCGGTCATTGAAGACGCAGCCCAGAGCTTTGGCGCCACCTACAAAGGCCGCAAGAGCTGCAACCTATCGACCATTGCCTGCACCAGCTTCTTCCCGAGCAAACCGCTGGGCTGCTACGGTGATGGTGGAGCCATCTTCACCAACGACGACGAACTCGCCAAAGTCATGCGCCAGATCGCCAGGCATGGTCAGGACCGCAGGTACCACCACGTGCGGGTGGGCGTGAACAGCCGCTTAGACACAATTCAGGCGGCAGTTTTGTTGCCGAAGCTGGCGGTGCTGGATGAGGAGATCCGGCAAAGGCATGAGGTGGCATTGCATTACGCACTCTTGCTGGATGGCCATGGTGTCGCGAGGATTCCTGTGATCGAATCGCATAACGTCAGTGCCTGGGCGCAGTACACCGTGCAAGTCTCAGAACGCGACCATGTGCAAGGCAGGCTCAAGGATGTTGGCGTGCCAACGGCGGTGCACTATCCCATTCCATTGAACCGACAACCGGCGGTCCAAGACCTTGAAGTCAAGCTTCCGATCGGGGATGCGGTGGCGCAGCGGGTGGTCAGTCTTCCCATGTACCCCTATATGGCTCCCAAGCTCATTGAGCAAGTGGGCGGCGCGTTGATGGCTGCTGCTTCGCAACCCAGCGCGGTCAGTCGCTGATTTTCTGGATGTCTCTGCCAAGGATTCGGGCGTTTTTCCCGCAGGGTGGGGCCGCCCGTGATGTAGCCGTGTTGACCCTGGGAACGGCGCTGGCTCAGTTGATCACCATCGCCGCAACTCCAGCCCTGTCGCGTATTTACTCTCCTGCCGAGTTCGGTCTTTTTGCGGTGTTCATGGCCGCTTCCAGCTTGGCTGCAACATTGGTAACCTTGCGCTACGAGACCTCCATTTTGGTTCCCGTTGATGATGCTGACTCGGCCCGGCTCGTCCGATTGATTCTTCTTTTGGTACTCCTCGGAACGGTATTGCTGGGACTGCTCAGTGTTGGTTTTTTGTGGTTTGAGTTGGAAGTGCCAGGGCTTGCCGGCATACAAAGTTGGCTCCCCTTGGCATGCCTCGTCGCGGGCCTCACCGCTGTAATGACCGTTGTGCAAGCCTGGCTGAATCGCCAAAAGCGCTACCGCCGCATTGCTCAGCTTCGGGTGGCGCAGAGCGCCACCATTGCCGCAACGGCGCTGTTCATGGGCATTGTTTTGGAGTCGCCCCACGGGCTGCTTTTAGCCCAAGCCATTGCCTGCGGCGTGACGACGGCGGCAGCTTGTTGGTTTTTGCGCTCAGCTGCGCCTCTCTGGCACAGAGGAAGCCTGGGTCAAATTGCCATGGCGCACAGCAATGCACCAAAGTACCTGCTCCCCACTGCACTGCTCGACATCGCAACCATGCAACTGCCGGTGATCCTGATTTCTGTTTGGTTCAGTGAAAGTATGGCGGGTCAGTTCAGCATGGCTTGGCGACTCATGATGCTGCCCATGGCCTTGATCGGTGCGTCTGTGGGACAGGTTTTCATGCAGAGGTTTTCTGGACTTGGAAGCAACCCGCAAGCCGCACGCTCATTGCTGAAGAAGACGTGGGTGTTGCTTTTCATCATGGGGGCGCCGCCGCTAGCCCTGGTGTTTCTGGCGGGTGAGCCCTTGTTTGCGATGTTCTTGGGAGAGAGCTGGCGCGATGCTGGAGGACTTGCAGTCATCATGGCTCCGATGATCCTCGGAATGTTTATCTCTTCCCCGACCTCTGGTTCTTACATTGTTTTGAATTTGCAGAAATACAGCCTTCTGTTCGGACTCGCTGTTTTTATTTATCGCCCCTTGTGCCTGTATATTGGCCATCTTCAAAATGATCTTGTCGCGGGCATGCGCTTGTGGGTTGTTTGTGAGCTGATTCAGATTGCCATCTATCAGTGCTTGATCTGGAAAAAAACGGGAGAGCCAAGTGAATTATTTCATCGGCAAGAAAAAATCTGAGTACTACGATGGTTTGTTGGTGAAGGCGGACCTGGGCCTGCATCAGCAAATCGCGGGTCAGGTTCAACAGCGTTTGCTCCGGGGTGGTGCCGTTCTTGACCTGGGTGCGGGGGAGGGGGCGCTCAGCGCGAGACTGGCTGATCTGGGTTATGTAGTGACTTCGGTGGATAAGGATGCGGGCAGCTTCAAGTGCAGCAAGACTGCTTTTGAGCGATTGGATTTTGATTCGGCCGAACAGATTCAAGGATTTGTGTCCCGGCATGAGGCGATGTTCGACGCTGTCTTGGGCATCGAAGTGATTGAGCATGTACAGGACCCATGGCAGTATGTCCGACAACTGATGAAGATGGTCAAGCCGGGTGGCTTGGTCTTGATCACCACGCCAAACACAAGTTCATGGTTGTCCAGGGTGATGTTCCTCCTGACGGGGCGATTCCATCAGTTCGGTGATGCCGACCTGCCATATGGCCACATCAGTCCGATATCGCCTTGGGAACTGGAACTAATTTTGAAGTCGGAAGGTGCCCTGGCCATTGAAATGCAGCCTGCCGGCACCTTGCCTCCCGTTTACATCAACGGGTCTGTCCGCATGCTGGCAATGAATTTGTTGGCCTTGCTGTTGAGGCCTTTTTCCACGGGCATTCTCGACGGGTGGTGTGTCATGGCCACTGCCCGCAAGCCGGAATGAACATTTTTACTGTCCCTTCCTGGTATCCCAGCGAGACCAACCCGATCTCCGGCATCTTCATCAAGGAGCAGGCGGAGGCGATTGCAGATGTAGCCCAGGATCTTCGCATCATGGTGAGCCTGTGGGGACATGACGACAGCCTGTTTTCCCTGCGGCGACCCAAGTCATGGGCGAGGCTGTTGCGCTGGCGTTTCAGTCGACGCGGCAGTGAGCTTGCGCAATGCAATGGGGTTCACCAGGTTTGCAGTAAAAAAATCACATGGAGCGACCGCCTTCCTTTCGGGGGTCTTCGGCAATTGATACGCGTGAACCGTCACAATTTTCGGCTCGCGCAAGACCGATGGGGTCCAATCGATTTGATCCATGCCCACGTCAGTTATCCCGGGGGGTATATTGCCTCGGTGTTGGCGCGGGACCATGGCGTGCCCTATGTCCTGACTGAGCACATGGGGCCCTTTCCTTTTCCTTCCCTGATGAGACAGGGGCGGCCGATGGACGAAATCAAATGGGCTTTTGCGGGTGCGGCAGCATCGATTGCAGTCAGTTCTGCACTGGCAGAGCGCGTGGCGTCCTTTGGTTATTCAAAGCCGATTGTTGTTCCCAATATGGTGGATGAACGCCGCTTTTTTCCGGGTCGGCCGCGGGAGGACAAGCTGGTCTTTTTCACGCTGTGTGCGGTCAGCGAGAAAAAAGGCATTGGCCAACTTCTTGAGGCCATCGCACTTTGGGATCCACCGGCGGAGAAGTTTGAATTCGTGATAGGCGGAGATGGGCCGCAACGAGCGCAGTATGAAGCCAAGGCTTTGTCGCTGGGATTGGCAGACCGGGTGCGCTGGGTGGGCGAAATAAGTCGCGAGCAAGCGCCAGAACTTTTCCGCCAAAGTCATGTCTTTGTGCTGCCGTCGTGGCATGAATCATTCGGCATCGTTTACGTTGAAGCAATGGCCTGCGGCAAGCCTGTCATTGCCACTCGATGTGGGGGGCCTGAGTCTATTGTTAATGAGAACAATGGCGTGTTGGTCGATGTGGGTGATGTCAGCGGCCTCGCGGATGCCATGCGCACCATGGCCAGCCACTGGAGCCGTTATGACCCAGACCTGATTCGCCACGATTTTGAAGCCCGCTTTTCCAGGCAGGCGGTGGTCGCGCAGATCAGGCGTGTCTACATTGATGCTTGCGGAAGGCCAAGCTGATGTGCGGAATTCTTGGATTTTTTCGCCCGTCCAGCGATGCCCATGTCTTGACGCGCATGAAGACGGCGATGCGAACGCTCCAGCATCGTGGTCCGGACGACAGTGGTCTGACTCAAATTACAGGAGGGCGGGGCGTTGTCTGGCTCGGTCATACCCGTCTTTCCGTGATCGATCTTTCTGCTGCAGGACACCAGCCGATGCAGTCGGCCGATGGAAGGTTTGCCCTGGTCTTCAATGGTGAAATCTACAACTATCGTGAATTGCGGGCGAATTTGATTGAAAGTGGCGTGAGGTTTAAATCTGACTCAGACACTGAGGTTTTGCTTGCTGCCTGGCAGGCATGGGGTCGTGATTGTCTTGCTCGACTTGATGGGATGTTTGCCTTCACAGTCTATGACCGCGAGTCACAGACCCTCACTTGTGTGCGTGATGCCTTTGGCATCAAACCATTTTTTTACTCTTATGGCGATGGCGACTTTTGTTTTGCATCAGAGGTCCCGGGTCTGATTGCGCTGCGCGGCAGCAAACCGCAGGTCAACATGCAGCGTGCCTATGATTACCTGGTGCACGGGGAATACGATGCCCGAGCGGATTCCATGGTTGACGGAATACGCCATCTTCTGCCCGGCCATGTGCTCACTGTCAGCATGGGGGGCGCTGCGACTGAAGTCGTCTTAGAGCGATGGTGGGCTCCCAGGATTGCCCAGTCTTTTGACATGGGATTTTCAGAAGCAACTGAGCTGGTCAGGCAGCGCTTTTTCCGCAGCGTTGAATTGAATCTTCGCAGTGACGTGGCCTTGGGCGCGGCATTGTCAGGGGGCATTGACTCGTCGGCGATTGTTTGTGCCATGAGGCATTTGGCACCAGAGATGCCGATTCACACCTTCAGTTTCGTGGCCAGTGGAACGCCAGCCGACGAGGAGCGTTGGATAGATATTGTCAATTCACATGTGCGAGCCACGGTACATAAAGTACGGCTCGGCCCCGGGGAGTTGATGCGTGACCTTGATGGCCTGTTGCTGGCCCAGGGAGAACCGTTCGGCAGTTTGAGCATCTATGCTCAATACCGCGTTTACCAAGAGGCCCGGGAACGTGGGGTGACGGTCACCTTGGATGGACAGGGCGCAGACGAGATCTTGGCAGGGTATCAAGGCTTTCCGGGTGAACGGGTCCACAGCTTGATCGATGAACGGGAATGGTTACAGGCCTACCGGTTCCTGGACCAATGGCGCCGGTGGCCCGGGCGCAGTCTTTCAACGGGACTGCGTTCTGTCATCTCGGAATGGGGTGGCGATGCCGTGCTCGTCATGCTGAGGCGACTTGCAGGTCTGGATCGGCCGCCAGAGTGGATAGACGCTGAGATGGTCGCCGAAATGGGAATTCATTTTAAGTTTCAAAGGTTCCGGTCCGGGGCTGAGGCGAGCGGTCGTCGACTGATTGCGCAGGAAGTGAACATGCTCACCTCTCATGGCTTACCTGCGCTTTTACGTCATGGCGATCGTAATTCCATGCACTTTGCGGTGGAAAGCAGGGTCCCATTCTTATCTCTTGATTTCGTGGAACTGATGCTTGGCATGCCGGAGCGTTTCCTGGTTTCCGACGAAGGTCGAACCAAGCACCTGTTTCGAGCTGCGATGGAAGGGATTGTGCCCGCGGAGATTCTCAACAGGAAGGACAAAATCGGATTCGAGCCTCCCGAGAAGGATCTGATCCTCTCGATTGCCAAAGATATCAAGCAAGTTCTGCGACAGGACATCGGCATCCCTTTCCTGCGCGGTAAGGTACTCAGCCAGCACTTCGATGAAATCGTTACAGGGGTCAGGCCGTTTTCTTGGCAGGCCTGGAGATGGTTCAATTTCTACAAATGGAAGTTGATGCTGGTAGGCTGATCTCTGCAGGGAAGCAGGGATTGCTTAGGTCCTAAATCAACTGATTTAACTCATGAGAATCGTCCATCTGACGCATACATTCATCCCAGAGGACAGTCGCATTCTCAAGGAGATGCATGCGCTGGCCTGCGACGGCAAGGCTCAGGTGCACGGAGTAGGTGTGGCACCTGTGGAGGGTGCCGCCCAGACCCAGAGCGAAGGGGGTTTGGTGATTCACTCACTGGCTATCCAGGCCCGAAGGTGGCGTTTCGTGCCGGCGTCTGTGCGCAGGATATTCGCACTGATAGAGTGGTATGTCCGGATGATCAGGCTTGGTTTGAGCTTGCGTCCGGAGGTAGTGCATTGTCACGACACCCCTGCGCTCCTTGCCGGTGTAATCATTTCCAGGATCCTTCATGCAAAGCTGATTTATGACGCCCATGAACTGGAAAGTCGCAAGAACGGACAGTCGCGCTGGATTTCGCACCTGACGCTCTGCGTAGAAAAGTTGAGCTGGCGATCGATTCATCACCTGATCTCTGTGAGTCCGTCGATCTTGGATTGGTACCTGACGAAGCTGGGACCCAAACCCTCTACCTTGGTGCTCAATTCGCCTCATCTTGGCACCGAGAATTCAGCGATGGAGAACGCTGACTCTGCGCGGTCAGGATACTTTCGTCAAAAATACAATATACCAGCGGACTCAAAAATATTTCTTTATCTTGGCTTGCTGGTCCCGGGGCGCGGCATTGACATGCTGTTGCAGGTGTTTTCATCCCTTCAGGTCAATTCGCATATTGTGTTCATGGGGCGCGGCATGCTGTCGGCCTCTATAGACCAAGCCGCCGCAATGAACGCCAGAATTCACCTGCATCCTGCAGTACCACACCATCAGGTGGTTGCGGTATCCAGGGAGGCCGACTATGGACTGTGCTTTGTGGAAAATATTTCCTTGAGCGACTATTACTGCTTGCCAAACAAGCTGTTTGAATATGCTTTTGCAGGAGTTCCTGTGCTGGCGTCAAATTTTCCAGACATGGCTCTACTGGTGCGGGAACATGGCCTGGGAGATTGCTTTGATCCCGAGTTGGACGCGCTGACGGCAGCCATCGTTAGAACCGAAAAAAATCCTTTTGTGCCCACCATGACCAATCTAAACCATCTGAGTTGGCAGACCCAGGCCAGACGACTCCAGACAGTCTATGCCTCCCTGAGTGAGCGAGGTTAACCGTGTCACAGAAAAAATTGTCGAAGTTCAAAGTCGCGCACCTCACCTCTGCACATCCCCGTGACGACATCAGAATTTTCCACAAGCAATGCCTCAGCCTGGAGCGTGCGGGATTTTCTGTCTTACTGGTCGTGGCTGATGGCTTGGGCTCTGGTGCGACCCGCGGCATCGAAGTGCACGACGTCGGCTTAAGCCGTGGGCGAGTTGATCGTGTCCTCAGGGTATGCCGTCTTGTCTTTCGCAAAGCAGTGGAACTCGATGCGGATCTATACCATCTGCATGACCCCGAGTTGCTATGGGTCGGGCTGATGTTGCAGCGGCGCGGAAAGAGAGTTGTTTTTGATTCCCATGAAGATGTCCCGCTCCAATTGCTTGGCAAGCCGTATTTGAATCCGGCGGTTCGCGGGTTGGTCGCAAAGTTCTATCGCGTGGGAGAAAGATTCTGTTGTAAAAGATTTTCAGGGGTGATAGCCGCGACACCCACCATTCGGGACAAATTTCTTGCAATTCATTCAAAAACGGTTGACATCTGCAATTTCCCCATGCTCGAGGAGTTCGCAACGAACGTGCAATGGGCTGACAAAATGGATGAAGTCTGCTATGTCGGAGGACTCTCTAAAATCCGAGGACTTTGGGAGATGGTGGCTGCGATGAATATCTTGCCTGGTACGACCAGGCTTAACCTTGTAGGCGGTTTCTCAAGTCCGCAGGACCGGGAACTGATCTGCCGCGAACCAGGGTGGAGTCGGGTCAATGAAACCGGCGTACTTGATCGGGCGGGTGTCGCTGCCGTGTACCGCAGATCTTTTGCAGGCTTGGTGACATTAAGGCCTCTGCCAAACTATATCGAAGCGCTGCCGATAAAGATGTTCGAGTACATGGCGGCTGGCATTCCTGTCATCGCCTCTAATTTCCCGTTATGGGAGTCTATCGTGGCGGACCATCGGTGCGGTTTGTGTGTTGATCCGGATGATGTGAGAGCGATAGCCGATGTGATTGTTAAATTGGCGGCCTCGCCGGACGAGGCCCGGGCTATGGGCGAGAATGGTCGTCGAGCAGTTCTGACGATCTACAACTGGAAAGCGGAGGAGACGAAGCTGATTGCTTTTTACGCCGAACTCCTGTCGATATCCCCCGAATCGGTGAATAAGGAAGTTTGATATGTGTGGGCTCTTCGGTATTATTTCCAAGCAGTCGGTAAATAAGGATGATCTCCGTGTCCTGGTGCAGCACGCCCAGCAGCGCGGCCGTGACTCCAGCGGCCTGATCACCTACGTCGACTCCGGCTACAGCGTCTTTCGGGCCGACTACCCCATCTCCCGTTTGCTTGCGGAAGTGCCCACGGCCCAGGCCAACATCGTCATGGGCCACAGCCGGCTCATCACCAACGGCCTTGGCGACAACCAGCCCGTGGTGCGCGACGGGGTGGCCGTGCTGCACAACGGCATCGTGGTAAATGACGAGGCCATCTGGGGCAGCCTGTCCAAGACCCGGCAATTGCAGATCGACAGCGAGGTGATCGCCGCCATCGCAGCCGATCACCTCGATCAGGGCGGCGCTGTGAGCGAGGTGGCGGCCAAGGTGTTGGCCGCCTGTCGCGGTGTGGTGGCGTGTGCGCTGCTGTTGCCGCGACTGGGCAAGCTGTGCCTGTTTTCCAATAACGGGAGTCTTTACGTCGGAAAGAAGCAAGGCAACACTTGCTTCGCGTCCGAGCGATACGCTCTGAGTCAGATCGGTTGCGAGGACATCGAGCAGGTCAGGGACGCCGTGTGGGTGGACATTCCGCCCTCGCAGGCCCCAATGCCGTTCTCCGACCACCATGCGCGCGCCACCAACCTCATTCCTACCCTGGGCCTGTCAACGCAAGAGGAGCAAGTGCTCACCTTCCGCAAGCATGAACTTCGCCGCTGCACCCGCTGCGTGCTCACCGAGACCATGCCCTTCATCCGCTTTGACGCGCAAGGCGTGTGTAATTACTGCCACGCCTACAAGCCGCGCAACCGCCCGCGGCCCAAGGAGGAGTTGTTCAAGCTGGTCGAATCCTACCGCCGCACGCAAGGCCCGGAGTGTGTGGTGCCGTTTTCCGGTGGCCGCGACAGTTGCTTTGGCCTGCATCTGGTCGTCAAAGAACTCAAGATGCGCCCCATCACCTACACCTACGACTGGGGCATGGTGACCGACCTGGGGCGACGCAACATCAGCCGCATGTCGGCCGAGCTGGGCGTGGAAAACATCATCGTCGCCGACGACATCGCCAAGAAACGCCATCACATTGCGCTCAATCTCAAGGCCTGGCTCAAGTCGCCGCACCTGGGCATGATCAGCATCCTGACGGCGGGCGACAAGCACTTCTTCAGGCATGTGGAGACCATCAAGCAGCAGACCGGCTTGAGCCTGAACCTTTGGGGCATCAACCCGCTGGAGGTGACCCATTTCAAGGCTGGCTTCCTGGGCGTGCCGCCCGACTTTGAAGAAGAACGCGTTTACGCCCACGGCGCCATGAAGCAGCTGCGCTACCAGCTCCTGCGCTTTAAAGCCATGCTGGCCAGCCCGGGCTACTTCAACAGCTCCTTATGGGACACCTTGACAGGCGAGTACCACCGCAGCTTCACCCAAAAGAGCGACTACTTCCACATTTTTGATTACTGGCGCTGGGACGAAAAGCAGATCGACGCCACCCTTGCCCTTTACGACTGGGAAAAAGCCCCGGACACCAGCACCACCTGGCGCATCGGCGACGGCACGGCCGCCTTCTACAACTACATCTATTACACGGTGGCAGGCTTTACCGAGCACGACACCTTCCGCAGCAACCAGGTGCGCGAGGGCGACCTCACGCGCGAAGAGGCCCTGGCCATGGTCGAGGACGAGAACCAGCCTCGCTACCCCAACATCAAGTGGTACCTCGATGCCCTGGGCATGGACTTCAAGGAAGTCATCTCGGTGGTCAACCGCATTCCCGCCCTGTACTGATGGCGCAGCCCATGCCTTGCATTTGGTACATCTCCAAGTACGTCTCGCCGCCAGCTCAGGCCAGCTCGGGCGGGCGGGGCTATATGCTGATGCGGGAGTTCGCAGGCATGGGGTATGAGTGCGTCATCATCACTTCAGACTCCAACCGGCTGGCGCAAGTGCCCCGGCTTGACCAGGCGGTGTGGCTGCAGCAGCTCGATGGCATGACGGTGTGCTGGCTCAGGACTCTGAAATACGAGGTCGCAAAGTCCGCCCGCCGCATCCTGAGCTGGCTGGACTTTGAATACCGCTTGCTGCGTCTGCCCAAGAAGACCTTGCCCCGGCCCGACGTGGTGGTGGTCTCCAGCTTGTCGCTGCTGACCATCCTCAACGGGTTTTTGCTGCGCTGGCGTTACAAGTGCCGCTTGGTGCTTGAAATTCGCGATATCTGGCCGCTGACCATCACCGAGGAGGGCGGCTTCAGCCCAGGCAACCCCTTGGTGCTGAGTCTGGGGTGGATAGAGCGCCTGGGCTATCGCTTGGCCGATGCTGTTGTGGGCACCATGCCCAACCTGGGAGTGCATGTGGCGAAGGTTCTAGGTCGACCGCGCCAGACGCATTGCATTCCCATGGGCGTCGATGATGATGCACTGCAAGCCGCTGAGTCCGTGCCCGAGGACTACATCCAGGCGCACCTGCCCCAAGGCAAGTTTCTGATTGCACATGCGGGCACCATTGGCATCACCAATGCGCTGGACACATTTTTGGAGTCTGCGCAGGCCCTGCAGGGCGATGATCGGCTGCACTTTCTGGTCGTCGGTGACGGGGATCTGCGTCCGTTCTATCAAAAAAAATACGGCCACCTGCCCAACCTCAGCTTTGCGCCGCGCGTGAAGAAGTCCATGGTTCAGTCTGTGCTCTCGCGCTGCGACCTGCTGTACTTTTCCGTGCACCCCTCCAAGGTCTGGCGCTACGGCCAGTCGCTCAACAAGGTCATTGACTACATGCTGGCGGGCAAGCCCGTGCTGGCTTCGTACACGGGCTATCCGTCCATGATCAACGAAGCCGACTGCGGCAGCTATGTGCCCGCTGGCAGTGTTGGGGCGCTGCAGCTCGAAATCCTGCGCTACGCCAACATGGACCCGCAGGAGCGCGCGCGCATGGGCGAACGTGGGCGCCAGTGGGTGCTGGCGAACCGGCGCTATCCTGTGCTGGCACGGCAGTACCTGGAGATCCTGTTTCCGACCCAGCCGGTTTCAGGGGCGCTTGCGTGATCAAGCGTGGCTTCGATGTGGTCGCAGCCGCTGCGCTGCTGCTGTGCCTGAGCCTGCCCTTGGCCTTGCTGGCGCTGCTCATTCGCGTCAAGCTGGGCTCGCCTGTCCTCTTTCGCCAGCAGCGGCCCGGCTTGCACGGCCAGCCTTTTCTCATGGTCAAGTTCCGCACAATGACCGATGCCTGCGGCCCAGATGGGGCTTTGCTGCCGGACGCTCAGCGCATGACCGCCCTGGGTCGTTGGTTGCGCGCCACCAGCCTGGACGAGTTACCCGAACTGTGGAATGTACTCAAGGGAGAGATGAGCCTGGTCGGACCACGGCCCTTGCTCGTGGAGTACCTGACGCTTTACACGGCCGAGCAGGCGCGGCGCCATGAAGTCAGGCCGGGCATCACGGGCTGGGCGCAAGTCAATGGCCGCAACGCCATCGACTGGACCCAGCGCTTCAAGCTCGATGTCTGGTATGTGGACCATCAAACCCTTTGGTTGGACTTGCGCATCCTGTGGCTGACGCTGCGCAAGGTGTGGCGGCGCGAGGGCATCAGCGCCGCGGGGGAGGCCACCGTGGCCAGGTTCAAGGGGAACCCATGATGCGCAAGCTGGCACTGCTGGGGGCAGGCGGGCACGGCAAGGTCGTGGCCGATTCGGCGCTGTGCGCCGGATGGCAGGAAGTGGTCTTCTACGACGACGCCTGGCCAGGGGTTCAGTCATGTGGACCTTGGCCAGTCGCCGGAAATTCCGAAAAACTGCGCCTGGACATTGCAGGTTTCGACGGTGTCGTGGTGACGATAGGCAACAACGCCGTTCGGCTGGACAAACAGCGCTGGTTGCAGCAAGGGGGCGCTGCGCTGGTCAGCGTGGTCCATCCGGCCGCATGCATCAGCCGCTACGCCTCCATTGGCCCCGGCTCCGTGATCATGGCCGGTGCGGTACTCAACATCGATGTCAAGCTGGGACAGGCCTGCATCATCAACACGGGCGCGACCGTGGACCACGACTGCCAGCTGGCCGATGGCGTGCATGTCTCGCCAGGCGCTCATTTGTCGGGCGAGGTGCAGGTCGGGCAAGCCAGCTGGATCGGTGTCGGCGCGGTAGTGCGCCAGGGTTTGAGCATTGGCCGATCTGTCACGGTGGGCGCTGGCGCGGTGGTGGTCAAACCCATTTCAGATGCCATGACGGTGGTCGGTAATCCGGCCCGCGTTCTCCTTCGCCACGACCCTTTAGGCGCCCTCTGAGTCCATTGACAATCTCCCCATGCTCAACACCGCATTCCCCCCCTGGCCCAGCTTCACCCCCGAAGAAGCTGACGCCGTGCACCGTGTCGTCTTGTCCAACAAGGTCAATTACTGGACGGGTACCGAATGCCGCGAATTCGAAAAGGAATTTGCTCAGTGGTGCGGCTCCAACCACGCAGTGGCCCTGTCCAACGGCACGCTCGCGCTGGATGTGGCGCTCAAGGCCCTCGGCATAGGTCCGGGTGACGAGGTGGTGGTCACGCCACGCACCTTTATCGCCAGCGTCTCCTGCGTGGTGAACGCCGGTGCCACGCCGGTGTTTGCCGACATCGAGCCCGACAGCGGCAACATCTCGGCCCGCACCATCGCCCAGGCGCTCACTCCACGCACCAAGGCGGTCATTTGCGTGCATCTGGCCGGCTGGCCTTGCGACATGGACCCCATCATGGAATTGGCCGCTCAGCACGGCCTGAAGGTGATCGAAGACTGCGCTCAAGCCCATGGCGCGCGCTACAAGGGCCGCAGTGTGGGCAGCATAGGCCACGTGGGCGCCTGGAGCTTTTGCCAAGACAAGATCATCACCACCGGCGGCGAAGGCGGCATGGTCACCACCGACGACGAAGGCCTCTGGCGCGCCATGTGGGCCTACAAGGACCACGGTAAAAGCTATGAGGCGGTGTATGAACGTCAGCATCCGCCGGGTTTTCGCTGGCTGCACGAAAGCATTGGCACCAATTGGCGGATGCTGGAGATGCAAGCTGCCGTAGGCCGCATACAGCTGCGCCGGCTGGCTGCTTGGACCGCAAGCCGCAGCACGAATGCTCAGGCCATCTTGGATGTCTGCCGAAAGCAGCCCGCGCTCTATGTACCTGAAGTTCCTGCGCAAAGCGAGCATGCCTTCTACAAGTGCTACGTCTATGTGCAGCCAAAGCGCCTGGCCAGTGGATGGAGCCGAGACCGTGTCATCGAAGCCATCACCGCCCGGGGCGTGCCCTCCTACCAGGGTTCTTGTTCAGAGGTCTACCTTGAAAAGGCGTTTGACGCCACAGGCTGGCGGCCCAATGAGCGCCTGCCTCATGCAAAGCAACTGGGTGAGACCAGCTTGATGTTCCTGGTTCACCCGACTTTGACTGCGCAGGAGATCAGCCTGACCTGCCTGGCGATTTCCGAGGTGTTGGCACAGGCCACACTGTAAATGCAATGTTTGCTTCCTTGCGGCTAGACCATGACACCGCTTGAACTGGCCGCGCCTATGCTGGCCCTACCGCGAGCTGCCAAGCGCATCACCGCGCTGCTCACCGACTTGGGCCTGTGTGTTTTCTCGGTATGGCTGGCTTATTACCTGCGCCTGGGGGAGTTTGTTTCGTTGTCCGGCAATGCCTTGTGGGCCGTCGGCGGCTCGGTGGTGCTGGCCTTGCCGATTTTTGTGGTGTCCGGTTTGTACCGGGCGATCTTTCGCTACAGCGGCTGGCCTGCCGTGGTCACGGTGGCGCGTGCTGTGGGTATTTATGGTCTGCTTTATGCGTCGATTTTTACAGCCATCGGCATCAACGATGTGCCACGCACCGTCGGCCTCATTCAGCCTATCTTGTTGTTGCTTTTTGTGGGTGCCTCCCGGGTGCTGGTCCGGGTCTGGCTGGGTGATCGCTACCGCAGCATCATCAAACAGGCCGCACGTCCCAAGGTCTTGATTTACGGGGCGGGCAGCGCAGGCAGGCACCTGGCAAGCGCCTTGGCAAACAGCCCTGAAATGCAAGTGCTGGGGTTTCTTGACGACGCCCCTCGTTTGCAAAACGAGGTGCTCAATGGCTTGCGCATTTACAACCCCGCCGATCTGGCTGCATTGGTGCCTGCCTTAAACGTGAGCAACGTGTTGCTGGCCGTGCCGAGCGCCAGTCGCAAGCGCCGCAATGAGATCCTGGCCCATATTCGAAGTGCTCATGTGTCGGTTCGCACTCTGCCCAGCCTCAGCGATATTGCACAGGGCAGGGTGAGTGTGTCAGACCTGCGTGAACTCGATATAGACGATCTGCTCGGGCGCGAGCCCGTTTCGCCCGATATGGGTTTGCTGACCAAGAACATCAAGGGCAAAGTGGTGCTGGTGACGGGCGCCGGTGGCTCAATCGGCGGCGAGTTGTGTCGCCAGATTCTGGAGGCCGCACCCTCCCGGTTGCTGCTGGTCGAGCAAAGCGAGTTCGCGCTTTATGCGATACAACAGGAGCTCGAGCAAAAGCTTCAGGGCACTGCGCATTTGTTGGTGCCGCTGTTGGCTTCGGTGCAAGACCTGGACCGGATGATGCAGATCATGTCGGTCTGGCGACCGCAGACTATTTACCACGCAGCGGCCTATAAACATGTGCCGCTGGTTGAGCACAATCCAGCCGAGGGCTTACGCAACAACGTGTTCGGTACCCTTCACACCGCGCAGGCTGCAGTTGCTTGTGGTGTGTCGGACTTTGTGCTCATCAGCACTGATAAAGCAGTGCGGCCGACCAATGTGATGGGAGCGAGCAAGCGCCTTGCTGAGATGGTGCTTCAGGCCCTGGCCGCGGAGCAAGCATCTCCGAGCGTCACTCAGTTCACCATGGTGCGCTTTGGCAATGTGCTGGGCTCGTCGGGATCGGTGGTGCCCAAGTTTCGTCAGCAATTGCGCGACGGTGGGCCTATCACCTTGACGCACCCGGAGATCACCCGCTACTTTATGACCATTCCTGAAGCCGCCCAGCTTGTCATTCAGTCCGGAGCCTTGGCCCGGGGCGGCGATGTGTTTGTGCTGGACATGGGTGAGCCGGTTCGCATCATGGACCTGGCCAAGCGCATGGTGGAGTTGTCTGGCCTGAGCGTGAGGGACGAAGTCGATTCTGAGGGTGACATCGATATTCAGATCACCGGTCTGAGGCCTGGGGAAAAGCTGTTCGAGGAGTTGCTGATTGGTGACAACCCCGAGCCCACTTCGCACCCTCGGATCATGCGTGCCCGTGAAGCCTTCATACCCTGGGATCAGATTATCGCTGAACTGGGCAAGCTCGACCAATCACTGAAAGCCAACGACATCGACCAAGTTCGTCAGCAACTCCAGCAATTGGTCAGCGGTTACAAGCCCAGCGATGGGATTGCCGATTGGGTCTATTTGGAGCAGTTGCCTCACAAAAACGAATCATGGTCATAGGCTGCTTCGGCCAAACGCATTTTCACGCCACGACCGGCTCAGGCAGCACCCGTGCTGCCTTGGCCACCTGTCAAGCTCAAGCCAATTGAGCCAGCGCCGCCTTGACATGGCTGACCGTGCGGTCGACGTGGTGCCACTTTTCCAAGCCAAACAGGCCAATGCGGAAGGTTCTGAAGTCGGCGGGCTCGTCGCACTGCAGGGGCACGCCGGCGGCGGTTTGCAGGCCGGCGGCCAGGAACTTTTTGCTGGACTGGATGTCGGGGTCTGTGGTGTAGCTCACCACCACGCCCGGGGCCTCAAAGCCCGGGGCGGCCACGCTGGGGTAGCCCGCTTGCACCAGCAACTGGCGCACTTGGCGGCCCAGCTCAATTTGCTCTTGGCGCACTTTGGCAAAGCCATAGGCCTCGGTTTCCAGCATCACCTCGCGCAGGCGCACCAGGGCGTCGGTGGGCAAGGTCGTGTGGTAAACGTGGCCACCGGCCTCGTAGGTTTCCATGACCTGCAGCCATTTGCGCAAGTCCATGGAATACGTGGTGCTTTGGGTCTGCTCAATGGCTTGGCGGGCGTGTTTGCTCATCATCACCATGGCGCAGCAAGGCGAAGAGCTCCAGCCTTTTTGCGGCGCCGAGATCAGCACGTCCACACCGGTGGCGCGCATGTCCACCCACATGGCGCCCGAGGCCACGCAGTCCAGAACCAGCAAACCGCCGTAGGCGTGCACCGCGTCGGCCAGGGCGCGCAGGTAGGCGTCGGGCAGCATCATGCCGGCCGAGGTTTCGACGTGGGGGGCAAACACCACGGCGGGCTTGTCGCGGGCGATGGCGGCAGTGACTTCTTCAATCGGGGCAGGCGCCCAGGCCGCTTGCGAGGCGTCGGCCACGCGCTTGGCTTTGAAGACGGTGTGGCTGCTCGGAATGCGGCCCATGTCGAAAATTTGCGTCCAGCGGTAGCTGAACCAGCCATTGCGCACCACCATCACGGCCTTGTCGGCGGCAAACTGCCTGGCGACTGATTCCATGCCAAAAGTGCCGCTGCCGGGAATCAGGGCCACCGAGTCGGCTTGGTACACCTCTTTGAGCATGCGCGAGATGTCGCGCATCACGCCTTGAAAGCGCTGCGACATGTGGTTGAGCGCGCGGTCGGTGTAGACCACTGAAAATTCCAGCAGTCCATCGGGATCGATCAGGGGCAAGAGTCCAGGCATGCAAATCTCCTTTTTTACAAATTTATTGGGGCAAAGCTTAGCTCAAGCGGGACCTGGACTTTTTGCGACACTCACTTACTTGATTGTTTTTTAAGGAGTTCTCTTGTCCGATGTGCATTCCAGCCTGGTCAAGCACCTGGTCCATGAGGCGCTGAAAGCGCGCGTGGGCCTGCTGTTGGGCCAAACTTCATTTCCAGAACTGCTGGCCGTGCAAGACCGAGTCAGCAGCACTTTGGCCCGATTGGCAGAGCACAAAAAAGCCCCGTCCTATGGCCCGGCTGTGCAAGCCCAGGCGCTGATGCAGGCCCTGGAGCTCGATCCGAGTTACTACGTTGACAGCGAGCTTGAATTTGTGGTGCTTGAAGGCTTGTGCAGCGCCGGTCTGGTGCTGGCCGAGGTGGTGAATGGCCACGAGCACGACAGCCGCGCGCGGTGGACGGCCGAGGTGGTGCCTGCTCTCGACCGGGTAGATGATTTTGTGGTCAGCGTGTTTGATGGCCGCTGGGTGCTGGGCGCGGAGCGCTTGACTTTGAGCCAGTGGATGCGCCAGCCTGCGGCCGCGCAGCGGCTGGGCTGAAGTCATGCATCCCAGCGAACTTCCTGATGAAATCACCGAGCGCATGCGGGTGCGCCGGGGCCGTTTGCACCTCTTCGAGCGCCTGGACGTTAGCCGCACAGCGCTTGTGGTGATAGACATGCAAAACGCTTTTTTGCGCCCGGGCGCGCCCTCGGAAACGCCCATGGCACGCGCCATCGTGCCGCAAATCAACCGCCTAGCGCAGGCCGTGCGGGCCGGCGGTGGCGTGGTGGCTTTTGCGCAGGGCTCCTTCCAGCCCAGCGGGCCCGAGGCCTGGCCACTGTTTTTTGAGCACATGGTCAACCCGGCCTTCTCGGCTGCCATCTTGCAGGCCCTGACCCCTGGCCACCCTGACCATGAGCTGTGGCCGGAACTGGACGTGCAGGATGGTGACGTGCGCGTACGTAAAAAGCGTTACAGCGCTTTTTTCCCCGGTGCCTGCAGCCTGCCCGAGCAACTGCGAGAGCGGGGGGTGGACACGGTCATCATCACCGGCACCCTGACCAATGTGTGCTGCGAGGCCTCGGCCCGCGACGCCATGATGGGCGACTTCAAGACCGTGATGGTCAGCGACGCCAATGCAGCCCGCTCGGACGCCGAGCACCTGGCCGCCCTGGTGACGCTGGTGCAGTTTTTCGCCGATGTCCGCAGCACCGACGAAGTGCTGGCCATGCTTTCCCCGTAGGAGCCGGCCTGCCGGCGAATGTTCGCCTGAGGAGATGCCTGTTGTCCGCCACCATTCGCTTGCAGGCAAGCTCCTACAAAGACAAGATGGAGCTTCCCTGTATGAGCCGGCCTGCCGGCGAATCTTGGCGTGAGGTGATGCCCGTTGCCCGCTGCGATTCGCTTGCAGGCAAGCTCCTACAAAGACAAGATGGAGCTCCCCTGTAGGAGCCGGCCTGCCGGCGAATGTTCGCCTGAGGTGATGCCCTTGCCCGGCACGAATCGTCGGCAGCCCGGCTTTGAGTGCATGCAAGACCCAGCGCAATCAGTTGCGCTAGGAGCAGATCACATTGAGCAAGGCCTGCCGGCCATGCACCATCACCTGCTCGATGGCGCGCTCGATGGCGCCCTCCAGCGCGTCCACGCTTTCCACCCGTTCGCCCCAGCCGCCGCAGGCGGCGATGACCTGCTCGAAGTGCGGCATCGGCGCCAGCGACACCAGCTCCATCCCTTGGCGGGCGGCCACGCCCTGCGGATAGAGGGCGCGGGTGGCGCGCTCGACCGCGCCGTAGCCGCCGTTGTTGAGCACCACGGTGAGTGTGGCAATGCCGTGCATGGCTGCGGCATGGTGGCATGCCAGGGGGTTGGAGAACTCGTAGCTGCCGTCGCCCAAGGTGGCCACCACCAGCGCCTCGGGCCTGGCCAGCTTGGCGCCCAGTGCGGCCGGCAGGCCCCAGCCTAGGCCGCCCACGGGGCTGGAGCCGAAATAGCTGCCGGGCTCGTGCAAGCTCAGGGCGGCGCTTACCAGCGAGTACTCGTTGACCACGATGGCGCCCGGATGCGCTTGCAGCGCCCGACCCAGGGCCGCGCTGACCGCCGCCATGCCCAGGGGCTGGCCCGCTTGACTGCCCTGGGCAATGGCTTGGCCCAGGGTCTGCCGGCGCGCAGCGCCCTTTTGGCTGAGCAGGTTCTCGCGTGCGGCGCGCAGCTCAGGGCGGCAGGTGTGCGCGCTGAGTGCCTGGCGCAAGGCTCGCAAGAAAGCCGCGGGCGTGGACTGCACGCTCGCGTCAGAGCGAAACCCCCGGTTGGGGTAGGCCGCGTACAAGGGGTCGCTGCCCACATGGAAAACCGGTACCCCTTCGCGCGGCTGGCCTTGCGCGGGGATCCAGGGCACATCGCAGTCGAGCACCACAATGGCATCGGCCTGGTCCAGCCAGGGCTGAACCTCGTAGCCGGCGTGCATGGGGTGGGTGTTGGGCAGGTTCAGGTAGCGGGGCCTGAACTCGACCACGGGCCAGGCCCAGTCCTGGGCCAACGCGGCCAGCAAGGGCAGGGCCTCGGGCTCGCGCCCGGCGCGCGCCGTGATGATCAAGGGGCAGCGCGCGCCAGCCAGCACGCGGGCCATCTCCGCGAGCGCCGCCGCCGAAGGCTCGCCTGCCAGCACCGCGCCTTGCGAGCTGCCCAGGTTGGGCGCTGGGGCTTGCTCGTGCATGACCTCCCTGGGCAGGCTCAGATAAACCGGGCCTGGCGGCTGGGCGCGGGCAATGGCCAGGGCCCTGTCGGTGATGGCTTCGAGCTGCACCGCACTGCGCAGTTCATAGTCCCACTTGGTGTGTTCACGCACCATGCCGGCCTGGTCGAACATTTCCTGCGCCCAATGGATGTTGAGCGAGCGGCTGGCCGGTGAGCCGCTTTCCAGCCAGGGTGTGCGGCCGGCACACACCAGCATGGGAATGTTCTCGCGGGCCGCGTTGATGAGGCCGCACAAGGCATTGGCCGTGCCCACGTTCACATGCACCATCAGCGCCTGCGCTTTCCCTGTGACCATGGTCACGCCATAAGCCATGCCGACCGCGACGTTCTCGTGCGGCACCAACAAGGTCCTCGGGGAGGGAAAGTCCTCTGACCGTTGGCGGGCCAAAGCCTCAACAATGTCAGGGAAATCAGTTCCCGAGTTAACAAAGAAAAATGAAATTCCACGATCTGCCAGAATTCGCAGAAACGCCTCCCCGGCGGGCATCTGGGCCTGAGTGCTGCCTGTGAGATTCATTCGGGGTCTTTCTTTTCTGTTGCAGGTTCTTTTTCAATGACAAACAGCATCCGCGCCATTGATTGCGTGGTCAATCCGATCACGCCCGAGATCATGGCCATGCGGCCTGCCTGGTCCAAGTCATTCTGGCAGGAAAAGATCGGGCGGGACGCCTCCGTGGCTCAGGGCCTGACACACCACCAGATGCTAGCGCTGATGGACCACGCGGGCATCGAACGCGCTTTGCTCATTGCCACCAAGACCGGCCAGCTGGGCATCCCCGGCAGCTGGCACTTGCCCTACAAGGTGGTGGCCGAGGCGGTGCAGCAGCACCCTGACCGCTTCAGCGGCCTGGCCGGGTTGGACCCGACCGAAGGCATGGCCGGGGTGCGCGCCTTGCGCCACGCCGTTCAGGAGTACGGCTTTGTGGGCGCGCACTTTTACCCCCACTGGTTTGAGCTGGCCCCAGACCACGCGCGCTGGTACCCGTTTTATGCGGCCTGCGTCGACCTCGACGTGCCGGTGCAACTGCAAGTGGGCCAGTCCCTGGTCTATGACCCTGTCCGGCCTTTGCGCAGCGTCGGCAAGCCCCTGTCGCTGGACGCGGTGGCCTGCGACTTTCCTGAGCTCAAGCTCATTGGCATCCATGTGGGCATTCCCTGGACCGAGGAGATGATCGCCATGTCCTGGAAGCACCCTAACGTCTACATCGGCTGCGACGCCCACAGCCCGCGCTACTGGCCGGCCTCGTTTGTGCATTACATCAACAGCTACGGCCAGGACAAGGTGATCTTCGGCACCGATTACCCGGTGCTCGATTTCCAGCGCACCCGTGACGAGATCGAGGCACTGGGCCTCAAAGACGGCGTGCTGGCCAAGTTGCTGCGCGAGAACGCCAGGCGCTTGTACCGCCTGCCCTGAACAGACCTTTGCCCCCTTTCACTTTAAGGAACATTGCCATGACACATTTCTGGAAATCCCGACTGCTCGCCCTGGCCGCCGCGCTGCTGCCCTTGGCCGCCAGCGCACAGGCCCCGGCTGGCAAGGTGCAGCTGGGCGTGGTGACCGCCCTGACCGGCCCGCTGGCTGCGCCTGGCGTGTTCCAGATGAACGGCTTCAAGCTGGCGGTCGAAGAGATCAACGCCAACGGCGGCATCACGGTGGCCGGCCGCAAGTACCAGGTCGAGTTGAAGGTGTATGACACCCGGGCCAACCCCAGTGAGGGGGCCTCGGCCATGCAGCGCCTGGCTACCGTGGACAAGGTGCCGGTGGTGCTCGGCGAGCTGTCCTCTGGCGTGGCGGCGGCCATTGCGCCCATTGCCCAGGACTACACCATGCCACTCATCCTGACCGTGCCCACGGGCCCCAACTTGACCGAGCAGGGCAACCCCTATTTGTTCCGCGTCAACGCCAACAACCTGCAGCTGAACCAGGCTCTGGCCGAATTCTTGTCCAAGCAGGGCTGGTCGCCGATTTCCTTTGTGGCCTGGAACAACGACGCCGGGCGCGGCGGTGTCATTGGCATCAAGGAGCTGATGCCTGCGGCCACCAAGGACGGCTATGTGGGCTACTTCAACGTCGGCGAGGTCGACTTCGCCAGCCACATCTCCAACATCCGCAACAGCAAGTCCCAGGCCGTGATGCTTTTCATGGACGAGGAGCCCGGCAGCCTGGCCATCAAACAGATCCGCGACGCGGGCCTGAAGGTGCAGATGGTCGGCACGCTGGCCATGGGCTCGGACCGTTTCCTTAAGCGGCTTGACGCTCAGCGCCTCGACGGCATGGTGCAGTACAACGCCTTTCCGCCCAATGCCGATGTGCCGCGCATCAAGAATTTCAGCCAGCGTTACAAAGCCAAATACGGTGAAGAGGCCCACGGTTTTGCCGCCCAGTCTTATGACGGCGTGATGGTGGCCGTGGCCGCCATGCAGGCCGCCGGAACAGTCAGCAATGGCAAGGCCATTCGAGACGCGCTGGCCAAAGTCGACCACCAGGGCGTGATTGGCCGCATCAAGTTCGACGCCAAGGGCCAAGCCAGCCCAGCGGTCTACGTGACCCAGTGGTGTGCCAACGGCAGCCGCAGCATTTTGTACCCTGAAAACCTCAAAGCAGGTTGCGGCGCCGGTTGATGCGCGCGCGCACTGAGCGAGGGCGTGCATGAACGA
Source organism: Polaromonas sp. YR568 (assembly GCA_945878995.1). Lineage (GTDB taxonomy): Bacteria > Pseudomonadota > Gammaproteobacteria > Burkholderiales > Burkholderiaceae_C > Polaromonas. Next base: position 70,347 of record CAMCUN010000005.1, read on the forward strand.
GGCGCTGCTCGAGCAGGTCATCAACGGCCTGATGATGGGCTCCATCTATGTGTTGGTGGCCTTGGGCATGGTGCTCATCTATGGGGTGATGCACGTGGTCAACTTTGCCCACGGCGTGCTCTTCACCATGGGGGGCTACCTGGGCCACTTTTTCTACCACCGGCTGGTCGACAGCTACGTGCTGGCCATCTTGCTGTCCATGCTGACGCTGGGCCTGATCGGCGTTTTGCTAGAGCGTGGCGTGTTCAGGCCCTTGGCGGGCAACCTGCGCAACCAGGTGATCGCCTCCCTGGGCCTGATCCTGTTTCTGGAAAACGGCGTGGTGGCGCTGTGGGGGGCCAATGCCCTGCAGTGGAAGGTGGCGACGACCGAGCGCTTTGTGGAGATCGGCGAGCTGCGTTTCAGCCAGCACCACCTGGGCATCATCCTCATCACCCTGGTGCTGGTCGCCGCACTGGGCCTGTACCTCAAATACACCCGTTTTGGCACGGCCATACGCGCCACCAGCCAGAGCCAGGAGGCGGCCATCGTGGTGGGCATTCCCGTGCGGCGCGTGCAGTGGACCACCTTTGCCATCGGCTCCATGCTCGCGGGCATTGGCGGGGCCTTGGTGGGCCCGCTGTTTTTGGTGTTTCCGCAAATGGGCGATGTGCCCTTGATCAAGGGTCTGGCCGGCATTTTGTTGGGTGGCATGGGCAGCGTGCCTGGCGCGGTGATTGGCGGGCTGTTGCTGGGCGTGACCGAGTCGGTCTCCACCTTGTACCTGCCCACGGATTACCGCGACTCCATCGCCTTCATGGTGATGGTGCTGATCTTGCTGGTGCGGCCCCAGGGCCTGTTTGGCCAGCGCATGCGAGGTGAAGACTGATGGCGATGCACCGTTCACTGGCCTGGCTGCTGGCACTGAGCGTGACGGCGGCGCTGCTGTCCGCGCCGGTTTGGGCCGCCGAGCACCCTTATGTTTTGCACATGATGGTGCTCATTTGCATTTACGCCATTCCTGCCGTGGGCCTGAACCTGATGCTGGGCTACAGCGGCCTGGTGTCGCTGGGCCACATGGGCTTTGCCGGCCTGGGTGCCTACACGGCGGCGGTGCTCATGGTCGACGCCCGCTGGAGCTTTTGGACTGCGCTGGCGGCAGGCACTGTGTCCGCAGGCCTGGCAGGGGTGCTGATTGGCCTGATCTGCTTTCGCTTTCGCGGCCACTTTTTCATGATCGTCACCCTGGCTTTTGGCCTGCTTCTGCACGCTGTCATGAACAACTGGGACGCGGTCACCCGGGGTGCGGCAGGCTTTGCCGGCATTCCGCGGCCCAAGCCCATTGCTTGGGGCGACACCGTGATTGCTTTCGGTCAGCTGCCCAATTTTTACTACCTGGCCCTGGCCTTGACGGTGCTGGTGTTTGCGCTGCAGTACCTGGTGGTGCGCTCCAACCTGGGCCGCATCCTGGGGGCGATTCGGCAAGACGAGCGGCTGGCCCGCTCGCGCGGCGTCAATGTGCTCATGTACAAAACCGTGGTGTTTTCGCTGGGCACGGCGCTGGCCGGTCTGGGTGGTGTGCTGCATGTGTCTTTTTTGCGCGTGGCCGCCCCTGCGAGCTTCACCATGCTAGAGAGCATCAACACCGTGCTGATTGTCATCATTGGCGGCGCGGGTTTCCTGGTGGGGCCGGTGCTGGGCGCTGTGGTCTTTGTGGCCTTGCCTGAAGGCCTGCGGCTGGCCAATGAATGGCGCTTGGTCATCTTTGGCGCTTTGTTGGTGCTGATCACCCTCTTTGCGCCCAGCGGACTGGCCGGCCTGCTCGGGCGTTTGTGGACACGCTTGGGCGCGGGTTCCAAGGAGCCTGGGCCATGAGCGCGCTGCAACTCAAGGGCGTGCGCAAGGCCTACGGCGGCATCGTTGCGCTGGACGGCGCAGAGTTCACCATCGCGGGCCCGGGCATTTACGGTCTGATCGGCCCCAACGGGGCGGGCAAAACCACCTTGTTTGACGCCATTGCCGGCACGGTCACGCCCGACGCTGGCCAGGTGCTGATGGGTGGGCGCGACGTGACCGGCTGGGCCTCGCACCGCATGGCGGCCGCCGGCATTTCCCGCACCTTCCAGGAGTGCCGGGTGCTGCTCGAAGAGACCTGCCTGGACAACGTGCTCTTTGCCGCCCAGCCCAAGGGCCTGGGGGCCACGCTGTCGCAGGTGTTCACGCGCTCCAACCGCCACCGATTGCAGCTTCATGACGAGGCCCTGCGCCTGCTCTCGCTGGTGCGCCTCGAAGCTTATGCCCATGCGCCGGCCTCGGTCCTGTCTTTTGGGCAGCGCCGCTTACTTGAAATCGTGTCAACCTTCATCAGCTCGCCCGATGTATTTCTTTTGGACGAGCCGGCCTCGGGCGTCAACCCTTCGCTGCTGGAGGTGCTGATGGACTTTATCCAAACCATGTACGCCGAGCGTCCACGCGTGTTTTTGGTGGTGGAGCACAACATGGAGTTCATCATGTCGCTGGCCCAGGACATCATCGTCATGCACCAGGGCCGCGTGCTCGAGCGCGGCACGCCCGCCCAGGTGCAGGCCAGCCCCCAGGTGCTGGAGGCTTACCTCGGATGACGGCCGTGCTGCGCGTGAATGCCCTGAGCGCGGGCTACGGGGGGCGAGTGATCTTGCAGGACGTGAACTTTGAGGTTCAGCCCGGTCAGATCATGACCATCATTGGCCACAACGGCGCGGGCAAGTCCACGCTGCTGCGGGCCATCTTCAACCTGCTGCCTGTGCGCAGTGGCGGCATCTTCTTGGGTGAGCGCGATCTCTCGCGCGAAGCCAGCGACCGCCTGCTGCTCGCAGGCATCGCCTACATCCCGCAGCACCGCAGCGTGTTCCCCCGGCTGACCATTGAAGAAAACCTGCGCATGGGCGGCTACTTGGTGCGTGACAAGGCCGTGCTGGCCGAGCGCACCGCCAAGGTGCTGGACTTGTTTCCGGTGCTCAAACAGCGTACCGGCCAGCTCGCGGGCATGATGTCTGGCGGCGAGCAGCGCATGCTGGAAATCGCCCGCACGCTGCTGCAAGACCCCAAGCTCATCATGCTCGACGAGCCCTCCATCGGCTTGGCGCCCAAGATGGTCGATGCGGTGTTTGACAACGTGCGCCTGCTCCGCGAGCAGGGCAAGGCCATCTTGATGGTCGAGCAAAACGTCAAAAAAGCGCTGTCGGTGTCCGACCGCGGCGGCGTAATGGAGTTGGGCAGCCTGCACATCCAGGACCAAGCCTCCCGGCTGATCGGCGACGAGCGGGTGGCCAGGCTCTACCTGGGCAAGCGCTGAGCGCTGAGTGATGGGCGGCGCTTGCGCCCTCAGTGTGCAGACCTCAGGTCTACAAACTTTTTGGCCTTCCAGCTGCCGCCCGTGGGGGCCAGGCGGCCGGCCGCTTCAAACTGCAGCTCGGGCGTCACGCCGCAGGCGCGCTTGACCTCATCGGCCAGCTGCTTGGCCCGCGCTTCATCGGGCTCGGATTCCAGGCGCAGCACCAGCCTGTCGGTGCTCAGGGCCTGGCCGGGCTCTGTGCTTTGCACGCTCAGCAGGTAGGGCGTGGCGCCCAGCAGGGTGTCTAGGCTGGCGAGCACGGCCTCCGGGTAGATCAGCATGCCCTTGACCTTGAGCAGCGCATCGCTGCGCCTGGGCGTGTGCACCAGGCGCTCGGTCACCGCGCCGCAGGCCGGGCAGGGCGCATGGCTGCGCACCGACACATCACCCAAAAGGTAGCGCAGCAGCACGGTGCCGCGCCGGTTCAGGTGCGTCAGGGCCACCGCGCCGCTTTGACCGTCGGGCAGGTTCAGCCCGGTCAGCGGGTCCACCACGTCGATCAGCATTTGCGCGGGCAGCGGGTTGTGCAGGCCGGCGCCAGGCTGGCACTCGACCAGCCCGCCTTGCATCTCGGTGGCGCCATAGGAAATGCTGATTTGCGCCGACCCCGCGCCCACGGCGGCCAGGGCCTGCTGCATCTGCGTGCGCGCGGACTCGGCCAGCGCCTCCCCGGTCACAAAGACCAGGCGCACCGCCGACCAGCGCAGCCCCATCTCGGCGGCTCGCACCAGCGTGCGCTGGATGTAGCTGGGCACGCCCCAAAGGATGGTGGCCTGGCTGCGGCCCACCAGCTGCACCACCTCGTCCAGGTCATTGCCCAGGTGGAAGTAGGGCGAGGGCTTGCCAGGCATGGCGCAGACCACGGCCACGTTCATGCTGGCGGCGGCGTGCAGCACCCGTATCCAAGCCCCATGCGGCGTGGTGGTGAGGGGGAACAAGTTGGCAATCAGGTCCTGCGGGCCGACCCCGCGCAGCTCGAGCATGCGGCGCTGCAACTCCAAGATGTTGAAAAAGTCGTAGCTCGTGGACACAAAGGGCGTGGGCCGGCCCGAGGTGGAGCCGGTGGTGTACATGGTGTCCCAGACGGTCTGCATTTCCTGCGGCAGGCCTTGGGTGTCCAGGATGAATTTCTCGGGCGCGGCCATGTAGTCGGCCTTGCTGGTCAGCGGCAGGCGCTGCAGGTCGGCCAGCGTCTGAAAGTCGCTGCGGCGCAGGCCCAGGGCGGCCAGGCGCTCGCGGTAATAAGGGTGGCGTTCAAACACCAGGTCCATGGTCTGGACAAAGTGAGCTTGCCGTGTGTTGTCGAGCAGGTTCTGGGGCTCAAAGGAGGCGGCTCGGGTGGTCAAGGGCGCGGTCATGGCCGCCATCATGCCACTGAAGCCCCTAGCGTTTGGGCTGCACCAAGCCGCTTGCCAAGGCCGTGCCCAGCAAAATCACCAAGCCGCCCGTCACCATGGCGGGCGTGAGGTGTTCGTCCAGCAGCAGCACCCCGTAGACCACCGCAAAAAGCGGGATCAGGTAACCCACCGTCATGGTGCGCGACGGGCTGCCACGGGCAATCAGCCGGTAAAACAGCAGGTAGGCCAGGCCTGTGCAGACCACCCCCACCACCAACACGGCCAGCCAGGCGGTGGCCGATGGCGCTTGGGTAGGCCAAGTGAGCGCGGCCGGCAGCGCCAGGGCCACGCTGGCGCCTATTTGGCTGCCAGTGGCCGTGACCAAGGGCGGCACTTGGTTCAGGTGCAGCCGGGTGTAGCTGGCGGCCACCGCATAGCTCATGCAGGCGCCCAGGCAAGCCAGCACCGCCAAGAGCGGCCCCATGCCGCCTGTGGCCTTGAAGCTGGCCTGGTCCCAGGCCAAGACAATCACGCCCGCAAAGCCCAGCGCCAGCCCCAGGCTGCGCCACACACCCAGCCCGTCACGCAGCCAAATCAAGGCCACCAGCGCGGCAAACATGGGCGTGGTGGCGTTGAGAATGGCCGACAAGCCCGTGGTGATGAAGGTCAGCGCATAGGCATACAGCGCAAAGGGCAGGGCCGAGCTCAACACCCCCACCACCAGCAAGGCCCGCCAATGCTGGCGCAGCAGGCGCATGTCGCTGCGCCAAAGCAGCACGGGGAGTAAAAAAGCCGCGCCAATGCTCACCCGAAGCGCCGTGGTGGCCAGCGGGCCAAAGTCGCCGACTGCCAGTCGGATGAACAAAAAAGACGAGCCCCAAATGGCGCCCAGCGCCACAAAGTCGCGCACCCAGGCGGCGGTGACGGCGGGTGTGGGGGCAGGTGTGGTCAAACGGCAGGGCTTTCAATGCGCATCAGCGCGGGCGGGGCAGGGGAGGCGGGCGGGCTGCCAGCTCCAGGCGGGCAAACCGCATGCGCGGGGCCACCTGCAACTTCACCTGAGTCCGAGGCTTCAGACCTGCACAATGAAGCCAAGCGATGGCCTTGGGCATGGTCAGTTTCAATGGCTGGTGCAGCGGCAGACATCATACGTCTGACGCCGCCTTGGCGGGCGCAGTGGCTGTGCTCTTTGAAGCTCAGGGCGGCCACCTAGAATTGAAGCTCAGGGCCGGCCGCCATTGGCCCAGCCCCCACTTTGTTGTCCTTTACTTGGTTGCCTATGCACGTCTCACCCAGCATCTTCAAGGCCTACGACATCCGCGGCGTGGTGCCGTCCACCCTGACCGAGGCCGTGGCCGAGGCCTTGGGCCTGGCCTTTGGCTGTGCGGCCTTGGCCCAAGGCCAGACCACCGTGGCCGTGGGCCGCGATGGCCGGCTCAGCGGCCCGGCCTTGAGCGCCGCGCTCATTCGTGGCTTGGTCGCTACCGGCGTGAACGTGATTGACGTGGGCCCAGTCACCACGCCCATGCTTTACTTTGCCGCCAGCACCTTGTGCGCCAGCGGCATCCAGGTCACTGGCAGCCACAACCCTCGGGACTACAACGGCTTCAAAATGGTGCTGGCGGGCAAGGCCATTTACGGTGAAGACATCCAGGCCCTGCGCCGCACCATGGAAGAAGAAAGCTGGACCTTGGCCGCCCAGCCCGGCCAACTTGGCCAGGTGCGCCAAGTCGATGTGTTTGCCGACTACTGCCAGCGCATTGCCAGCGACGTCAAGCTCGCCCGCCCCTTGAAAATTGTGATCGACAGTGGCAACGGCATTGCCGGCGCCTCGGCCCCGGCCGTGTTCAGAGCCTTGGGCTGCGAGGTCATGGAGCTGTTCAGCGAGGTCGACGGCAATTTTCCCAACCACCACCCAGACCCGAGCAAGCCCGAGAACCTGCGCGACGTGATGCACGCGCTGGCCACCTCCGACGCCGAGCTGGGCCTGGCCTTTGACGGCGACGGCGACCGCCTGGGCATCGTCACCAAAGACGGCCAAAACATTTACCCCGACCGCCAAATGATGCTGTTTGCCCGCGACGTGCTCTCGCGCGTGCCAGGCGCGCCCATTTTGTTTGACGTGAAATGCTCGCAGCGCCTGGCCCCGGCCATTGAAGCGGCGGGCGGCCAGGCCGTGATGTACAAAACCGGCCACTCGCTGATTAAGGCCCGCATGCGCGAACTCGACTCGCCCTTGGGCGGCGAGATGAGCGGCCACATTTTTTTCAAAGAGCGCTGGTACGGCTTTGACGACGGCACCTACGCCGGCGCGCGCCTGCTGGAAATTTTGAGCCGCAGTGCCGACATGTCGGCCGTGCTCAATGCCTTGCCCACCAGCTTTTCCACGCCCGAGCTCAACGTGGCCTGCGCCGAGGGCGAGCCCCAGCAATTGGTGGCCCAACTCATCGCCCAAGGCACAAGCCGCTTTGCCGCGCCCGCGCAGGTGTCCACCATAGACGGCGTGCGCGTGGACTGGCCAGACGGCTTTGGCCTGGTGCGCGCGTCGAACACCACGCCCGTGCTGGTGCTGCGCTTTGAGGGCCACACGCCCGAGGCGCTGCAGCGCATCGAAGCCGAAATGCTGGCCCTGCTGCGCAGCGTCAAGCCCGACGCACAGCTCCAAGGCGCGGCGCATTGAGACTGGGCCTATTTACAGAGTGCGGGGCCACCCATTGAGGGTTTTGCTCGTCAAGCTCTCGTCCTTGGGCGACGTGGTGCACACCCTGCCCGTGGTGCACGATTTGCACGCCGGCGTACCAGGCGTGCGCGTGGACTGGGTGGTCGAAAAGCCCTTTGCGCCCCTGCTCGCGCCATGCACCGGCATTGAGCGCGTGATTCCCTGCGAGCTGCGCCGCTGGCGCCAGTCCCCGCTGGCGGCGTCCACCCGCCGAGAATGGCGGGCTTTCACAGCTGAGTTAAAGCAACAGCCGTATGACGCGGTGATCGACCTGCAGGGCCTGAGCAAGTCTGCCCTCATTGCCCGGCTGGCCCGCCTAGCCCCCGGCGGCCAACGCTTTGCCATGGCCCACCCCACCGACGGCTCCAGCTACGAGGCCCCCACGCGCTGGCTGGCCGATGTGGCCATTGAACTGCCCAGGCGCGTGCATGCCGTGCAGCGCGCTCGCCTGCTGTGCGCCCAGGCGCTGGGCTATGTTGCCGCCGAGGAGGTGAGTGATGTGGGCCTGGGCGGCGAGCCTGCCTCATCCAGCGTCCCCAGCGTGCCCAGCGTGCCCACCGTGCTGCTGGTTCACGGCACCTCGCGCCGCGACAAAGAATGGCCTTTTGCACACTGGGTCCAACTCGCCGCGCAGTTGCGCAGCGCCGGATTTGGCTTGGCCTTGGCGCATGGCAGCGCAGCCGAGCTGGCCACCAGCGAGGCCCTGGCCCAGGCCATCACGGCCAGCACGCCCCCCTTGAACCTGCCGGTGGCGGTGTGGCCGCGCCTGCCGCTGGACCAACTCAGCCACGCCATGGCCGCCTGCTGCGGCGTGGTGGGCGTGGACAGCGGCTTGAGCCACATCGCCGTGGCGCTGAACTTGCCGCATGTGCAGCTCTACAACTTTGACACCGCCTGGCGCACCGGCCCGCCTGCCGAGGGCGAGCCCGGCGCCCGCCCTTGGCAGCGCAGCGTTTTCGCCCAGCCCACGCCCAGCGTGGAGGCAGTGTGGCAAGCGTGGCAGGCTTGTGTGCAAAGCTGTCCGTCAATGTCGCCAAGGCCGCTGGCATGACTGTGGCCGCCCCGCTGTGATACCCGCTTTGAAGCCCAAGCCCATGCTCAAGCCCCTGTCGTGGTCAAGCGCCTTGAGCCTGCGCCTGTACGGCGCCCTCATGCACCTGGCCCAGCCGCTCTTGCGCCGCAAGCTCGCACGCCGGGCGCGCACCGAGCCCGGTTATGCCCAGGCGGTGCCTGAGCGCTTTGGCCACTACACGCAGCCGCCTGAGCCATGCGCACAACTGGTGTGGGTGCATGCTGTGTCCCTGGGCGAAACCCGGGCCGCTGCCATTTTGCTCAAGGCCTGGCGCGCCCAGCAGCCCGGCCTGAGGGTGCTGCTCACCCACGGCACCGCCACCGGGCGTGGAGAAGGGCTGGCCTTGCTGGAGCCCGGCGATGTGCAGGTGTGGCAACCCTGGGACGCGCCTGGCGCGGTAGAGCGGTTTTTCACGCATTTCAAACCGCGCCTGGGCGTGCTCATGGAAACCGAGGTCTGGCCGCAGCTGGTGGCCGGCGCCCGCGCCCACGGGGTGCCGCTGCACCTGGTCAATGCGCGCCTGTCGGACAAGTCTTTGGGCCAGGCCCTGCGCTGGTCAGTGCTGGCCCGCCCGGCCTATGCCGGCTTGAGCGCCGCGCTCGCGCAGACCGACGCCGACGCCCAACGCCTGCGCCAACTGGGCACCCCCGTGCAGGCGGTGCTGGGCAACCTCAAGTTTGATGCGCAGCCGCACCCAGGCCAGCTGGCGCTGGCCAAGGCCCAGCGCCACACCCAGGCCAGCCTGTACCCGGGCGCCTGCCTGCCGGTGCTCATGTTCGCCAGCTCTCGCGAAGGTGAAGAAGCTTTGTTTTTAGAAGCCCTCCAAAGCTTGAAAGCCTCAGGTGGCTTGCCCTTTCAGCCCCTCATCGTGCCGCGCCACCCGCAGCGTTTTGACGAGGTGGCCCAACTGGCGCAGGCGGCGGGCTGGGCGGTGTCACGCCGCAGCGCCTGGGGCGCTGAGTTGGCGCAGATGCCGCTGCCTGACGCGCACACGCTGTGGCTGGGCGACTCGCTGGGCGAGATGACGCTCTACTACGGCCTGAGCCAAGTCGCTGTGCTGGGCGGCAGCTTTTTGCCCTTGGGCGGCCAAAACCTCATTGAGGCCGCCGCCTGCGGCTGCCCGGTGGTCATGGGTCCGCACACCTTCAATTTCAGCGAGGTGGCCGAGCAAGCCCTGGCCGAAGGCGCGGCTTTGCGCGCCACCGACATGGCGCAGGCCTTGGCCCTGGCGGTGCAACTGCTGCAAGCCGGGCAGGCAAGCTGGAGCGAAGCCGCCCAAGCCTTTGCCCGGCGCCACCAGGGAGCTGCGCAGCGCACCGTGGACTGGCTAGACCGCAGCCTGTGCGAACACTGAGCCAGCGCGAGCCGCCCAGTTGAAAGGCTCAGCCCACCCGTTTCAGGGCTGGCTCAATTGCTCGTTCACGGGCTTGAGGTCCTCGGCGCTCAGCACGCCCGTGGCTTGCTTGAGTTTGAGGCCACCCACCAGCACGTCGTAGCGCGCACGGGCGGCGTCGCGCCGGGTTTGGAACAGCAGGCTTTGCGAGTTGAGCACGTCAATGTTGGTGCCCACGCCCACTTGGTAGCCCAGCAGGTTGGAGGCCACCGCGCTTTGGCGCGACAACTCGGCCGCCTCCAGCGCTTTGACCTGGCCTTGGTCGGCCCGCAGCTTGAAAAACGCGCTGCGTATGCTTTGGGCCACGGTGCGCGTGGCGCCTTCCAGGTCTTTTCGCACCTTGTCTTGCAGGCTCAGCGTTTCCCTGATGCGGTTTTGCACCGCATAGCCCGTGAACAGCGGCACATTGAGCTGAACGCCCACGGCCGCATTGGTGCTGTTGCCTGGCCAGGTTTTTTGGCCGGAGTTGCTCATGGTGTTAGACGCGGTGTTGGCCGCCGTCAGGCCGCTCAAGGTGCTGGTGCTCGAGGTGCTTGAGGAGCCGGCTGGCATGGCCTGTGTCAAGCTGGCGGTCAAGGCCACGGTGGGCAGGTAGCCGGCTTGAGCTTTAAGTGTTTCCAGTCGGGCAATTTCCAGCTCCAGGCGCCGCGCCTTTAGCAGCGGGTTGACTTCACTCTGGTTGATCCAGCGCTGCTCGCTCTCGCCCATGTCGGTGAACAGCGCGCCTTTGCGCACGGTGTAGGGCGTGATGCGGGTTTTACCTACCAGCTGCTCCAGTGCACTTCTCTTGACGGCCAAATCGCCGTCTGCGGCAATTTCTTGGGCCAAGATCAAGTCAAAACTCGCTTCGGCTTCCCGGGTGTCGATGATGGTGGCCGTGCCTACTTCAAAGCGCCGCTGCGCCGAGGCAAGCTGCTCTTGCACCGCCTTTTTTTGAGCCGCCAACAAGCTCAGGTTGTCTTGTGAGGCCAGCAGGTCAAAGTAGGCTTGGCTCACGCGCACGATCAGGTCTTGCTCGGCCACCTTGACCGCCAAGTCGGCCAGGGTCAGCTGGCGCTCGGCCTGCGCCAAGGTGAAATCATTGGGGCGGTTGAACAGCGGATGCTGAGCGCTCACGCCCAGGCGGGCTTCGGCTTGGGTGGCCGAGGTGGAGCTGGAACTGCGGGTGCTTGAGCTGAGCAATGTGGCGCCCACACCGGAGGTGCTGGTGTTGGTGTCGCTGCGCGAGCCGCTGTCCACATAGGAGCCGCCCAAAGAGGCCGTGCCACTGACCGTGGGCCTCCTCAAGGCTTGGCGTTGCTCAAACACCGACTGCGCGGCTTCAAACTGCAGCTGTGAGGACAGGTAAGCGGCGTCGTAGCTGCGCGCAGAGTCGTACAGCTCCACCAGGGACTGCGCTTGTGCGCCCAGGGACAAACTGGAGATCAGGGCCACAGCGACCTTGGTGAGGGGGAAAAGTCCGGGCTTGGTAAGGGGCATAGGGGTCCTGGGAATGCGGTAAAAAAACACTTAAAAATCAATAACGTGCCACGCTGGGGTCCAGCTCGCAAGACCAAGCGTCTATGCCGCCTTGCAAGTTGACCACCTCCATGCCCTGGCGCTGCAAATACGCTGCCGCATGCTGGCTGCGCACCCCGTGGTGGCACAGGCAGGCCACCACGGCGTTGGGCGGCAGCTCGCTGAATCGGTCTGTCAATTCACCCAGCGGGATGGTCAGCAGCTCAAAGCCGTCAGGGAGTACCGAAGCCGTTTGCCACTCCCAGGGCTCTCGCACGTCCAGCACCACTGCGCCGCCCGCTTGGGCGGCCAGCCAGGCCTTGAATTGCGAGGCGGGGAGTTGGGCAATCACGCGAAAGCGCTCAGAACTTAAAAGCCGAAGGCTCTGCAAAGCCCTGCAGGCGCGGGGCCATGGTTTCCCAGTCTTGGCTAATGCGCCAGGCCGACTCGCTCACGCGGGTGACCAAGGTGGCGCACATCACAGGCTCTTGGCCCACGATGGCGGCCAGCCGCCCGCCCACCTTGAGCTGGGCTTTGAGGGCCTCGGGCACCTGGGCCACCGAGCCGCTGAGCACAATCACGTCGAAAGGCCCGGCCATCGCGCCCGTCAAAGGCTGCGAGCCGTCGGCTTCAAACACCTGGGCGTTGTAAATGCCGGCGTGCTGCAGGTGGCGGCGGGCCATGGCGGCCAGGCTGGGCTCAATCTCCAGCGCCACCACTTGCTGGGCGCAGTGGGCCAGCAAGGCGGTCATGAAACCGGAGCCGGCGCCGATTTCCAGCACTTTTTCGTGTTTTTGCACTTCCAGGTCTTGCAGCAAGCGGGCCTCGACCTTGGGCGAGAGCATGCACTGGCTGGGGTGCGAGTGCGGGGGCAGGGGAATCTCCAGGTCGGCAAAGGCCAGCAAGCGGTGGGCCGCGGGCACAAAGTCTTCACGCCTGACCGCCGCCAACAAGGACAGCACTTGGCTGTCCAGCACTTCCCAGGGGCGGATTTGCTGCTCAATCATGTGAAAGCGGGCTTGTTCTATGTTCATCTCGGTCGTGTCCTGGAAAAAGAGAGCCTCAGAGAATGTAAAGAATTTTAGCCATTGGAGCTTGGCGGCTTGGCCGCCGTGCCCAAGTAGCGCTTGAACCACTCGGCCAAGTCGTCCATGTAGCAGTAGGCCACGGGCACCACCACCAGCGTGAGCAAAGACGAAGTGATGACCCCGCCTATGACCGCCTGGCCCATGGGGGCGCGCTGCTCTGAGCCCTCGGTCAGGGCAAAAGCCAGCGGCACCATGCCAAAAATCATGGCCAGCGTGGTCATCAAAATGGGCCGCAGCCGCACCTTGGCCGCCGTCAGCAGGGCTTGGCTGCGCTCCATGCCGTCTTCGCGCAGGCGAATGGCAAAGTCCACCAGCAAAATGGCGTTTTTGGTGACCAAGCCCATGAGCATGACCACGCCAATGATGGAGAACATGGACAGCGCGGAGCCAAAAAACAGCAGCGCCAGCACCACGCCAATGAGCGTGAGCGGCAGCGAGGTCATGAGCGCCAGTGGCTGCAAAAAGCTCTTGAACTGGCTGGCCAAGATCATGTAAATGAACAAAATGGCCATGGCCAAAGACGACAAGGCGTAGCCAAAAGACTCTTCCATGTTTTTGCTGGAGCCGCCAAAGCGCCAGCGGTAGCCGGGCGGGAACTGTATTTGCTCGAGCGCGGTGCGGATGTCGGTCGAGATCTCACCCACCGAGCGACCGTAGGCGTTGGCGCTCACCGACACCTCGCGCGCCAGGTCCCGGCGGTTGATTTGATTGGGCCCGGTGGACTCGTTCACGCGGGCCACTTGGTTGAGCCGCACCACGCGCGCATCGGCGCCTGCGCTGAGCAGGGGCAGGCGCTCCAGGTCGGCCGGTGTGCTGCGCAGCTGGGGGGCCAGGCGCACGTTGATGTCGTAGGTTTGGTCGTCGGGGGCGCGCCAAGTGCCCACGGTTTGACCGGCCACCAAGGCGCGCAGGCTGCTGGCCACCTGGCCCACGGTCAGGCCCAGGTCGGAGGCGGCCTGGCGGTTGACCACCACATCGAGCAAGGGCTTGTTGGGCTTGACGCTGGAGTCCAGGTCCACCAGGCCGGCCACACCGACCAGGCGCTGCTGCACTTCTTTGGACAAGCGCTCTAACTCTTGCAGGTCTGGGCCTTGCAGAGAAAACTCCAACTGCTTGCCGCCGCCCACGCTGTCTGCCAAGCCCACCATGGTGACGGTGATGCCCGGCACCTGCGCCAGCCGCTGGCGCAGCACGGCAGACATGGCGTCGGCGCTGCGGCTTCTTTGG
>CAMCUN010000006.1 GCA_945878995.1 Polaromonas sp. YR568
TGCGCCGCGACGCCGACGTGCTGGACACCTGGTATTCGTCGGCCTTGGTGCCCTTCTCTTCAATGGGCTGGCCTGAGAAAACAAAAGAGCTGGATCTTTTCCTGCCTTCGACCGTGCTGGTGACGGGCTACGACATCATCTTTTTCTGGGTCGCCCGGATGATCATGATGACCACGCACTTCACCGGCCAAGTGCCCTTCAAGCATGTGTACATCCACGGCCTGGTCAAAGACGCTCAAGGCAAAAAAATGAGCAAGTCCGAGGGCAATGTGCTGGACCCGGTAGACTTGATTGACGGTATTGAGCTGGCGCCCCTGCTGGACAAACGCTCGCAAGGCCTGCGCAAGCCCGAGACCGCGCCCCAGGTGCGCAAAAACACCGAAAAAGAATTCCCCCAAGGCATTCCCGGCTACGGCGCCGATGCGCTGCGCTTTACCTTTGCCTCGCTCGCCAGCCTGGGCCGCAGCATCAACTTTGACAGCAAGCGCTGCGAGGGCTACCGCAATTTTTGCAACAAGCTGTGGAACGCCACGCGCTTTGTGCTGATGAACTGCGAAGGCCAGGACTGTGGCCACAAAGAGCACACCAAAGCCGAGTGCCAGCCGGGCGGACCGGCCCACGGTTACATGAGTTTCTCCCAGGCCGACCGCTGGATTGCTTCTAGGCTGCAGCGCACCGAGGCCGAGGTGGCCAAAGGCTTTGCCGAGTTCCGCCTGGACAACGTGGCCGGCGCCATCTACCAGTTTGTGTGGGACGAGTTTTGCGACTGGTACCTGGAAATTGCCAAGGTGCAAATTCAAACCGGTGATGCCTCGCAGCAGCGCGCCACGCGCCGCACGCTGATCCGCACGCTGGAAGCCATCTTGCGCCTGGCCCATCCTTTGACGCCCTTCATCACCGAAGAGCTCTGGCAAAAGGTCGCGCCCGTGGCCGGGCTGGCCGGCCCCTTCATTGGCCAGGCCCACTACCCGGTGGCGCAGCTGAAAAAAATCGACGAGCAGGCCGAAGCCCATATAGCCAAGCTCAAAACCCTGGTGGACGCCTGCCGCAACCTGCGCGGCGAGATGAACCTGTCGCCCGCCGCCCGCTTGCCGCTCTTTGTGGTGGGGGAACAAGCCTTCATGGCGCAGGTCGCGCCCGTGCTCAAGGCTCTCGCCAAGCTCAGCGAGCTCAAGGTGTTTGACGACGAGGCCAGCTGGGTGCAAGCCGCTCAGGCCGCACCCGTGGCCGTGGTGGGCGAGGCCAGGCTGTGCTTGTTTGTGGAGGTGGACGTGGCGGCTGAAAAAGCGCGCTTGTCCAAAGAGGCCGCCCGCCTGGAGGGCGAAATTCTCAAAGCCCAAGGCAAACTGGGCAACGAGGCTTTTGTGGCCAAAGCCCCGCCTGCCGTGCTGGAGCAGGAGAGAAAACGGCTGGCTGATTTTTCATCCACTTTACTCAAACTGCAGGAACAATTAACTCGCCTGGGCTGAGCACAGAGTCAGACTGCACCTTTTTTGCGCGGCGGTGCAGGCTGATGAGCTTGGTTTGGAGGCCGCATGTGCTATTTTGCTGAGGTCCGATCAATCACTTGCCAATAAAGAGACCCTCATGAATTCACCCGTGAAAATCGCCGTCTTCCCCGTGGCCGGCCTGGGCACCCGCTTTTTGCCCGCCACCAAGGCCCAGCCCAAAGAGATGCTGCCCGTGGTGGACAAGCCGCTGATACAGTACGCCGTGGAAGAGGCCTACGCTGCAGGCATACGCCACATGGTGTTTGTCACGGGCCGCAGCAAGCGCGCCATCGAGGACCACTTTGACACGGCCTACGAGCTGGAAAACGAGCTCGAAGCCGCTGGCAAGCACAGCCTGCTGGCGCTGCTGCGCTCAGTAAAGATGGAAGACATGCATTTTTCCTACGTGCGCCAAAACCGCATGTTGGGCCTGGGCCACGCCGTGCTGTGCGCCGAGCATGTGGTCTCCGACAAGCCTTTTGCCGTGCTGCTGGCCGACGATTTGATGGTGGGCCAGCCCCCCGTGCTGGCGCAAATGACCGAGCAGTTCGCCCACCTGGGCCGCTCGGTGGTGGCCGTGCAAGAGGTGCCGCCCGAGCACACCCGGCGCTACGGCATCGTGGCCGGCCGCGAGATTCAACCGGGGCTGATTCAAATGGAGCGCATTGTTGAAAAACCCGCGCCCGAGCTGGCCCCCTCGAACATGGGTGTGGCCGGCCGCTACGTGCTAACGCCGTCCATCTTCAAGCACCTGCGCCAGCTCACAGGCGGCGTGGGCGGTGAAATTCAGCTGACCGACGGCATTGCCGGCCTCATCAAAGACGAAGCGGTGTACGCCTACCAGTACAAAGGCAAGCGCTACGACTGCGGCAGCAAAGAAGGCTTTTTAGAGGCCACGGTCGAGCTGGCCTTGGAGCACCCCGAGGTGGGCGCCCATTTCCGCCATTACCTGCAGCAGCTGCAGATCAACGACATTCGCCCATGCGGTGCGCTGCGCGCGGTCGTCTAAAAAGCATGCGCCCTCAGCGGCGCTTTAAAACGTGGACGAACTCGGCGCCTGCCGCTTCTTGACTCACCAGTTCATGGCCGGTTTGCTTGGCAAAGGCCAAAAAGTCGCGGGTCGAGCCCGGGTCGGTGGACAAGACCTTGAGCACCTCGCCGCTGGCCATTTCGGCCAAGGCTTTTTTGGCCTTCAAAATGGGCAGGGGGCAGTTCAGGCCGCGGGTATCGAGTTCGGTGGTGTGGACGGTCATGTTTGTGGGCTCTGCGCTTGGCTCAGTGCTTCTCGTTCTTCCCAGCTCATGTAGCTGGGCTCAATGCCTATGGTGCGCAGCCAGTCGGCCAAGGCGTGGCCGGTGCCGGCCGGCCAGCAAATCAGCTCCTCGGGCGCGTACATTTTGTACTCTGCCAACTCGGGCGACAGGCTGACTTCACCAACAGCGTGCGCATGGTAGGCGATGATGACCTGGTTCATGCGCTTGAAATCGTAGACCCCCACCAACTTGAGGGCTTGAACCTCCAGATTGGTTTCTTCTTTGATCTCGCGGGCAATGCCTTCCTCGGGCGTTTCACCGGCCTCCATGAAGCCGGTGATCAGCGCAAAGCGCCGGCCCGTCCAGGCGGCATTGCGTGCCAGCAGCACCTTGTCGCCCACCTGCACAATGCCCGCGAGCACAGGCGTGGGGTTGTTCCAGTGCGTGTAAGCGCAGGCCGTGCAGCGCAGGCGCGACTTGTCGCCCCCGTCCTCGGCCTGGGTTTGCCAGGCCAGGGCACTGGCGCACAGGGGACAAAAACGAAATTCCATGACTCAGTCCTTCAAGCTGGAAACACACCGGTGGACAGGTAGCGGTCGCCCCGGTCACAAACAATAAACACAATCACCGCATCGCGCTCGCGCTTAGCGATCTCCTGCGCCACCCAGCACGCGCCTGCCGCCGAGATGCCGGCAAAAATGCCTTCTTCACGCGCCATGCGCCTGCACATGTCTTCAGCGTCTTGCTGGTTCACATACACCAGTTCGTCCACATGGCTGGGATCATAAATTTTAGGCAGGTACTCCTGCGGCCACTTGCGTATGCCGGGAATGCGCGAACCCTCGCTGGGCTGCGCGCCCACGATGCGAATGGCCGGGTTCTTTTCCTTGAGGTAACGCGAGACCCCCGTGATGGTGCCCGTGGTGCCCATGGCGCTCACAAAGTGCGTCACCTGGCCGTCGGTATCTTTCCAAATTTCGGGACCGGTGGTCTCGTAATGGATGCGCGGGTTGTCGGCGTTGGCAAACTGGTCCAGCACCAAGCCCTGGCCGCCGGCCTGCATCTCGCCCGCCAGGTCTCGCGCATGCTCCATGCCGCCCGACTTGGGCGTCAAAATCAACTCAGCGCCAAAAGCCTTCATGGTTTGCGCGCGCTCAATCGACAAGTCCTCCGGCATGATGAGCACCATGCGGTAGCCCTTGATGGCCGCCGCCATGGCCAAGGCAATGCCGGTGTTGCCCGAAGTGGCCTCAATCAGCGTGTCGCCCGGCTTGATGTCACCGCGCTCCTCGGCCCGCACAATCATGGACAGCGCAGGCCTGTCTTTGACCGAGCCGGCCGGGTTGTTGCCCTCCAACTTGCCCAGCACCACATTGCCACGCGCCGCGTTGTCCTCGGCGCCTATGCGCTGCAAGGCCACCAGCGGTGTTTTGCCAATCACATCTTCAATGGTCTGAAATTTCATACCCTGCACTGTGCCATAATTTCTTTCCTTCCCAGATCCCGCCCGGGTGGTGAAATTGGTAGACGCAGGGGACTCAAAATCCCCCGCCGCAAGGCGTGCCGGTTCGATTCCGGCCCCGGGCACCACCTGTAGGAATCCAGCATTCATGCGGGTTTCAAGCGAATCAAGGCCAACCTTTGCGGGTTGGCCTTTTTTTATGTCTGCCGCCTTGCCTGACTTGGGCATCCAACCATGCGTTTGCCGCAGCCCAAGGCCACACCGGCAGCCGTTACCATCACCTCATGAGCGCTGACAACAACGAACCCATTCACGAAGCTCGCCTGTGGAGCGACGGTCAGTGGACCGCCCGCGTCATCAAGAATGAGGACGACGAGGGCTGGGCCGTGGCCATGCACCTGGACAAAAGCTCAGAGCCCGCGCTGGTCGGCCCCTGGACCATGGGGCGTGACAAAAAGAACCCCAAGCCGCTGGACGTCAACGCCTTCAATACCCTGGTGAAAACCGCCAAGGAAGTGATTCGCCGCTCCGAGCAGCAGCGCCACGCTGAGCTCAACAAAAACGTCAGCATCACGGTCGATGGTCGCCGGCTGCGGGTGGACATGCGCATCGTGCCCGATGAAGAAGGTGCCAGCGCCACCTTGCGTGCGCTCAATGAATTTGACGAAGAGCTGGCCTGTGTGCCTGTGGCGCCCAGCTTTCGTTTGACGGTGGATTCCGCCCAGACCTGGGCCAGCAGCGGTTTTGCCCGGCCGCGTTGAACTTTTAAACCTGCAAGGACCGCATGATTGATGGACTGGTGGCCGGTCGCCTGATGGGCGATGTCTCACGCCGGGTGGACAAATCGGGCCGCACTTTTGTGGTGGCCCGGGTGCTGGCGCGCAACAGGGCCGATGAAGAGTTCATCGTCAACGTGATCGCTTTTGACGCCGCCCCTTGCGCCGACCTGCTGGCGCTGGCCGACGGCGACGCGATTGCCCTGGCCGGTGCGCTCACGCCCAAGGTGTGGACGGACAAGCAAGGCATTGCCCGCCCCAGCTTGGACCTGATTGCCCAGCGGGTGCTGGCTGGCCGCGACAGCGGCGAGGTCAGCCACTGAGCGGCTTGAATGGCTTGAACGCCTGAGCCCCCAGACACCGCGCCGCCATGTCGTCCACCGCTGCCTGGGCCTTGTCCCACACCCTGCTGGCCATTGAGTTGGTGGCGACGGTGGCGTTTGCCTTGTCGGGCGTGATTGAGGGCGCGCGCAAGCGCCTGGACGCGGTGGGCATTTGCATGGTGGCGGGCCTGGCCGCGTTTGGGGGTGGCACGGTACGCGATGTGCTGCTTGATCGCCGGCCGCTTTTTTGGGTGGAGCATGCCGGCTGGGTCTGGGTGCTGATGGCGGTGTGCATGGCCGCCATGCTGTTCATGCGCACCCAGCACTTGGAGCCCACCGAGCGCGCCATGCAGTGGCCCGATGCGTTGGGCCTGGGCCTGTTCACAGCAAGCGGCACACAAATCGCGCTGGATGTGGGCATGCCGGCGGTGGTGGCCGTGATCTTGGGCATGGTCACGGCGGTTTTTGGTGGGGTGCTGCGCGACGTGGTCTGCAATGAAATTCCGAGGGCTTTCAGCGACCACCGGCCCTATGCCATGTGCTCTTTTGCAGGCGGGTGGGTGATGGTGCTCGGTCACACAGCCTCTTGGCCCCAGTGGGCCGCGCTGCTGGCAGCCGCAGGCACCGCCACCTTGCTGCGTGCGGCGGCCTTGCACTTGGACTGGCGCCTGCCTGCTTGGCAGGCTGGCGGCGAGCCCAAGCCTTAAGCAGCCGCGCTGTGCGCTGAGCTCACAGGCCCCACCGCCTGCAGGCGGTGCAAGGCCACCAGGGCCATGCGGGCTTTGTGCTGAGCCCCCAAAAGCTGGCCTGAGCGCAGGTAGTAAGTGGCCATGCTCAGGGCATTGGAAGCCTCCTGAAATTGCGACAAATTGGCCGCGTCAAGCGACTCAGGCCGAATGTGGGTGGGCGTGGCCTGGTGGCGGGGCACCAATCGAAGGGGGTGGACTTGAGACATGATTTCAGGCTCCAGCATGCGTTTGAATGTCACCTCTTGTGCGTCTGCTCACAGGGGGTGCGCGGGGCGCCAGACACACAAAGAAGGCCAAGTCGTTTGCACAAAGAAACCAAATCGCAAAAACCGTTAACTTGTGTCTTTCACCTGTGAACGAATGTAGCCATTGGTGCGCTGCTGAATGCTAAACATTGTTAGCTTGCAGCACGATCTTGGCGCCAGAGCAGCGCATGCTGAACCAGCAACGGGCTCAGGGCGGGGTGCGCGCCAGAAAATGCGCCATGGCCTGGAGGTCTTGGTCAGACACGCCGTAGAGGGCTGCCGCCATCAGGGTGTCGCGCCCCACGGCCTGGTTGCTGCGGAACTGGCGCATCGAGTGCAGCAAATAGTCTTCCCGCTGGCCGGCCAAGCGCGGCATTTGCTCGCGGCCTTGGTAGTTGGGCAGGTGGCAAATACCGCAGCGCATGTCGCTGGCCAGCTGACGCCCGCGCTCCAGCCATGCGGTGTTTTGAGGGCCAGACGTGGACTTGACCGGCAAGCTGGCGTAATGTTGGGCCAAGGCGGTGATGTCGGCGTCGCTCACACCGTCGAGCGAGCCCTTCATGGCGGGGATGTCGCGCATGCCCTCGCGGATCATGACCAACTGGTTTTCAAGAAACACCCGGGGCTGTCCGGCCAGCGATGGAAAGTCTTTGATCTGGGAATTTCCATCGGCCCCGTGGCAAGCCGCACACTGGGCCAGCCGGGGCGCGATGGACTGGGCAAAGGCCCCGGTGGCCCCGGTGGCCAGCCACAGCAGCGCCGCGCCCAGGCCAGGCGCGCACCACTGGAGCAAGCCGGAACGGCGCATCAACGGGCGTAGCTGATGCGGTAGATGGCGCCGAGTTGCTCGTCGCTCACCAGCAAAGCGCCGTCAGGCATTTGCATGAGGTAAGCAGGGCGGCCCCAAAAGGTTTGCGTGGCCTCGTCCATGAAGCCGGTCATGAAAGGCTCCACGCGGGCGTTGCTGCCATCAGCACCGGCCTTGACCATGACCACGTCATAACCAATTTTGCGCGTGCGGTTCCATGAGCCTTTGCGGGCGTTGAACAAGACGTTGCGGTACTCGGCTGGGAACATGCCGCCTGTGTAAAAAGTCACGCCCATGGTGGCGGCGTGCGGTCCCATCATGGCCACTGGGGGCTCGACGCCTTGGCAGGCATTGGCTTTTTTCACGTCGGTGTCGGGCAGGCGTCCCTCATGGCAATAAGGAAAGCCTGCATTGATGCCGGTGCGCGACAAGCGGTGCATGGTGTCGTTGGGAGAGTCGTCGCCTTGCCAGTCGCGGCCGTGGTTGCTGAACCACAGCTCTTTGGTGACCGGGTGCCAGTCAAAACCCACCGAGTTGCGCACGCCTGTGGCCAGCACCTGCATGCCCGAGCCGTCGGGGTTGTAGCTGCGGATTTGCGCGTATTCCTGGGTGGGCAACTCGCAAATGTTGCAGGGCGCACCAAAGGGCACATACAGCTTGCCATCGGGCCCGAAGGCAATGTATTTCCAGTTGTGGTGCGGCTCGCTGGGCAGCTTGAAGGCGGCCGTCATGTCCACCGGTGCGGCGGCGGGGTTTTTCTCGATGCCGTCAAAGCGCAAGACTTTGTCGATGGCCATGACATAGAGCGAGCCCTGGCGAAAGGCCACACCGGCAGGCTGGTTGAGCTTGTCGATCACGGTGCGCACGCTGCGCTGGCTGCCGTTGTCGCTGACCTCGTAGACCCGGCCCAGGCCGCGCGTGCCCACATAAATTTTGCCGTCGTCACCCCTGGCCATGGCGCGCCCGCCCGGCAGGCCGGTGGCCCAAATCTCGGCCTTGAAGCCTGGTGGCAGCTTGATTTTGTCAATCGGGATGTCAGCCGCTGG
Source organism: Polaromonas sp. YR568 (assembly GCA_945878995.1). Classification (GTDB taxonomy): domain Bacteria; phylum Pseudomonadota; class Gammaproteobacteria; order Burkholderiales; family Burkholderiaceae_C; genus Polaromonas. Next base: position 8,153 of record CAMCUN010000006.1, read on the forward strand.
CGTGACGGTGAGCTTGCCGGCCAAGGGCGCCAAAGTGCTGTTGGCCATGGCTGCAGGCATGCCTTGCTTCCAGGCAGGTGCGGGAGCGGCAGGCGCTTGGGCAAAGGCAGCCACCGTGCAGCTCAGGCCTGCCGCCCAGCTCAGGCGTGCCACCAAAGGGCGAAGTGCGAATAATTTCATGTCTCGTCTCCTAGTTATAAAATAAAATAATAATTTAATTCACTTGCACTTCACTGCTACCCCGTATGAACCCTGTGCAGGGTCGGCTGAACAAGCCATGAACTGCACCAAGCGGGTGGAAGTCTTGGCCATGTGCCTTGGCCAGCCACGCGACTTACGGCCTGAGCTGCACCGTGCCAGTGACGCTCACGCTGACGGTGCTGCGGCCGGCTTCGAGCGGGACCGCTGCACCGTCGGCGGCGCTGGCCGACATGGACCGTGCCATCAGCGCCTGAACAGGCCGACCGGCGCCGTCTTCGCTGACCTGCACCTCGCGCAGGGAGTAGTCCTTGAAGCCGAACTGCTCGGTCAGCGCGCGGGCCTTGGCCCGAAAGCGCTGCACGGCCTGGGCCTGCACCTGCTCAGCGGTTTGCTGGCGCAAGGCCGGACTCAAGCTCCAGCGCACCTGGGCGACCGTCATGCCAGGCACCTTGCCCGCCAATTCCGAGACCGCCGCCAAATCGCGCCCCGCCAAAATCAACTCGGCGCGGCCGGTCCAGCCGTTCATGCGGCCAGACTGGTCATAACGCGGCGACACCTGCATGGCGCCTGTGCTCAGCTCTAACTGGCTGGCAGCGGCAGGCGCGCGCGTTCGGTCCAAGGCCGTGGCCAGCACCTGCTTGAGCTGACGCTGCACAGCGGCCGCATCAGCAGCTTCCACCTGGTGGGCCAGGCTCAGGCTGACCCAGTCTTGCAACACATCAAGGCTGGCGCTGGCTGAAAAACCCACTACGCGCTCGGGCGCCCTGGCCGCCGCCTCCGCAGGCACGGAACTGTGCTCGCTGGCCCACGCGGCAGGGCTGAGGGTCACCATGAGCGCGCACACCAAGCGCCGTGAGAAGGTCATGTGAAATCCTTTTTGGAGTTGAAGACCCCACTGCGGCTGGCAGGCTGGGTCTGGAAAACAGTATTTTCAGGCCAGAACTGCACCCGTGTGGCGAATCCTCAACCTGAAAACGATTTATGACTTTTTGTTTGCGGCCTTTAGGCTGACCAGCCAGATGTGCAAGTCCTTACATGCCGTCAATGGCTTGGGACAGCAAACCTTCCCTGACGGTGGGAAAGCGCAGGCGCAGGCGCAACTCGCGCTTCAAGCGTGCGTTGTCCAGGCGCCGGGACTCGCCCATGAAGCTCAGTTGCATGGGCGGCAACACCTGCAGGGCCTCTGCACGCGCCAAGCGCGGGGGTAGTGGCAGGCCGTACAGCTGAGCGGCCAGGTCAAAGTAGTCGCCCATTTTGAGTTCGGTGTCGTCGCTGGCGTGCGTGACGCGCTGCGGCTTGCCGCGCCACAGAGCCGCCAGGCAAGCGCGGGCGAGGTCATCGGCGTGCACATGGTTGGTGTAGACATCGTCCTCGGGGCGCAGCACCGGCGTGCCCTTGAGCAGCCGGCCGCGCGGCGTGCCGCCTTCTCGGTCGGGCGCGTAAATCCCCGGGATGCGCAAAATGTGCACCGCCGTGCCGCTGCGGCGGCCAAACAAGCGCAGCTGCTGCTCGGCATCCACCCGCCGCTGACCACGCGGGGTGGCTGCCCGCACAGGCCGGCTTTCGTCAATTCGCGCGCCGCCGCAGTCACCGTAGACGCCGCTGGTCGAGCCGTACACCAGGGCCTGGGGCAGTCCCCGCCGTGCCAAGGCCTGACTCAAAGCGCGGGTGCGCGGGTCACGCCGCACATCGGCCAAACCCTCGGTGGGGGGCGGTGCCAAATGCAGCACCCGGGTGCCCAGCCCGGCCAAGCGCCTCAAGCTGGGCGCCGCGTCCAAATTGCCTTGCAAAGGCGTGATTCCGCGCTCCCGCAAGGCTTGCACTCGCTCGGGCGAGGAGGTCAAGGCCAGCACCCGCACACGCGGTGGCAAAGCCGCCTTCACGCGCAGGCCCACGTCACCGCAACCCACAATAAGCACGCGCTGGCGCCTAAAGCGCGAAGGCAAGGCGCCAGCCCGCCCCTGCAGGTTGGGGCTGACGCTGGGTCCGGGGCGGGAGTAAGGTCGGGGGATTGAGGGCAAAATCATGGTTTGTATTTTCACTGGCGTGTGCCCTCCTTGGGCTGGCGCACAGCGGCTGTGAATCAATTATTGAGGACAAGCACATGAGTTTCACAGTGAAGGTCGAGCCCAGTGGGCGCACATTCAGCGCCAACGAGGGCGAAACCCTGTTGGCCGCGGCCATCCGCCAAGGCATAGGCCTGCCCTACGGCTGCAAAGACGGGGCTTGCGGCTCGTGCAAGTGCAAAAAAATCGAGGGCGTGGTGGTGCATGGCAGCCACCAAGACAAGGCGCTGAGCGCGCAAGAAGAAGAAAACGGTTTGATCCTCACCTGCTGCGGCGTGCCTCACTCCGATGTGGTGCTGGAGTCTCGCCAAGTCACCGACGAAAGCGCCTATCCCATCCGCAAAATGCCTGCGCGCGTGAGCGGCCTGGTGCGTGCCTCGCCAGACGTGATGCTGATGACGCTGCAGCTGCCCGCCAACGAGGTGTTCAAGTACCACGCGGGCCAATACGTGGAGTTTTTGCTGCGCGACGGCGACCGCCGCAGCTATTCCATGGCCAATGCGCCGCACACCCAGGCCGACAAGCCCGGCCTGGAGCTGCACCTGCGCCACTCGCCAGGTGGCAAATTCACAGACCCCGTCTTCAGCACCATGAAGGAAAAAGACATTTTGCGCATTGAAGGGCCGTACGGCAGTTTTTTTCTGCGCGAAGAAAGCACCAAGCCCATGGTGCTGCTGGCCTCGGGCACGGGCTTTGCACCCATCAAGGCCATCATTGAGCACATGCAGCTCAAAAACATACGCAGGCCCGCTGTGCTGTACTGGGGCGGGCGCCGCCCACAAGACCTATACATGCACGACTGGGTGCGGGCCAAGTGCGAGGAGTTGCCCCAGCTCAGCTACGTGCCAGTGGTCTCTGACGCCTTGCCCGAAGACCCCTGGACAGGCCGCACCGGCTTTGTGCACAGGGCGGTGCTGCAAGACCTGCCCGACCTGTCAGGCCACCAGGTGTATGCCTGCGGCGCGCCCATCGTGGTGGACTCGGCCCGCGCCGACTTCACGGCTCAAGCCGGTCTGCCTGATGATGAGTTTTTTGCAGACTCCTTCACCACCGAGGCCGACAAAGCCAAGGCTGCCGCCTGAGCCGCAGCCGTTTTTTAAAGGACACACCCATGCGCACCCCTTTCACCCTGTCACGCCGCCACCTGATCAGCTTGGCCGCGACCAGCCTGGCTTGGCCCGCCCTGGCCCAGACCAGGCCGCTGCGCATCGTGGTGCCCTACGCACCGGGCGGCCCCATTGATGTGACGGCGCGCCTTCTGGCCGAGCGCGTGCAGGCCAGCCTGGGCACGGTGATTGTGGAAAACCGGCCCGGCGGCGGCGGCAACATTGGCGCCGACGTGGTGGCCAAGGCCGCACCCGACGGCCTGACCATCGGCATTGCCGCCGTGGCCACGCACGCCATCAACCCCTGGCTGTACAGCCGCATGCCTTACAACGCGGCCACCGACTTCACGCCCATCACGCAAATGCTGCGGGTGCCCAATGTGCTGGTGATGAACGCCGAGGTGGCCGAGCGCCTGAAGCTGCAAAGCCTGGCCGACCTGATCCGTTACGCCAAAGCCAACCCAGGCAAGCTCAACTACGGCAGCGGCGGCAACGGCAGCGCCGGGCACCTGGCGGGCGAAATGTTCAAAAAAGCCGCGGGTGTGTTTGCCGTGCATATTCCCTACAACGGCGGCAACCCGGCGCAGCTGGCCCTGCTCAGTGGGCAAGTCGACTTCAACTTTGACAACCTGGCCACGGCGGCCAACAACATCAAGTCAGGCAAGCTGCGGGCCTTGGCCGTGACCAGCGCCCAGCGCAGCCCCGCCATGCCCGAGGTGCCGGCTGTGGCCGACACGCTCAAGGGCTTTGAGGTGGACACCTGGTGGGGCTTGGTGGGCCCCGCCAACTTGAGCCGCGAGCTCACCCAGAAGCTGCACCAAGCTTTTGCCGGTGCCTTGCAGCAGCCCGAGGTGAAAGCACGCTTTGCCCAGTTCATGGCCGAGCCTGTGGCCAACACACCAGAGCAATTTGGCGAGTTCATCAAGACGGAATTGGCCAAGTACGAAGGCGTGGTCAAGGCCTCGGGCGCGAAGGTCGATTGACAGCGGAGCCCAGCCTGCTGGCGATTTCTCGCCCGAGGTGATGCAAATGGTTCTCCACGAATCGCTTGCAGGCAAGCTCCTACAAATACGCGCCGTTTTTCCCCTTGTAGGAGCTTGCCTGCAAGCGATTCTTCGCATGAGGCGGCACACCTGGGCCGCCCCCCATCGCCAGCAGGCTGGCTCCTACAGAGGAATACCGTCTTGTCTTTGTATGAGCCAGCCTGCTGGCGATGGGTGGCGAACAACGGGCACCACCGCAGGCTAACAATCGCCGGCAGGCCGGCTCCTACAAGGGAATGTCGGCTAGTTTTTGGAGGAGCGAGCGAAGTTTTTGGGGGTGCGTCAGTGACTGTCGTTACTCGCCCAAGTAAGCCGCTCTGACCCTGGGGTTCACCAGCAGCTCTTTGGCAGGCCCGCTCATGGTCAAGAGGCCAGACTCCATCACGTAGCCCCTGTCGGCAATGCCCAGGGCGCGGCTGGCGTTTTGCTCCACCAGCAAGACCGTCACGCCGCGGGCGTACACGTCTTTGACCACTTCAAAAATTTTGTCGACCATGATGGGTGACAGGCCCATGGAGGGCTCGTCGAGCAGCAGCACCTTGGGCCGGCTCATGAGCGCGCGGCCCATGGCCAGCATTTGTTGCTCGCCGCCCGACATGGTGCCGGCCAGTTGGTCGCGGCGCTCTTTGAGGCGCGGAAAAATGGAGAACACCATGTCGATGTCATCGGCAATGGCGCCCGTGTCGCGGCGAATGTAGGCGCCCATTTGCAGGTTTTCAGTGATGGTCATGCGCGTGAACACGCCCCGGCCCTCGGGCACCATGGCCAGGCCTTCTTTCACCAAATCCCAGGCGCCCTTGCCGCGTATGCTTTTGCCCAGGTACTCTATGTCGCCGTCCACCAGCGCCAGCGTGCCGGTGATGGCTTTCATGGTGGTGGTTTTGCCCGCACCGTTAGAGCCGATCAGCGTGACCAGCTCGCCCTGGCGGACTTCGAGGTCCACGCCTTTGACGGCCTGTATGCCGCCGTAGGCGACCTTCAAGCCTATGACTTTAAGCAGTGTTTGCGCCATGTCAGTGGCCCCCCGTGCCCAAATAGGCCTCAATGACTTTGTCGTTCTTTTGAACCTCAGACGGCGGGCCTTCAGCAATTTGCTTGCCGTAGTCCAGCACGGTCACGCGGTCGCACAAACCCATGACCAGCTTGACGTCGTGCTCAATCAGCAAAATGGTGCGGCTGTCGCGGCGAATGCGGTCTATGAGCTCGCGCAGCTGCACTTTTTCAGTGGCGTTCATGCCGGCGGCAGGCTCGTCGAGCGCAATCAGCTGTGGGTCGGTGGCCAGGGCGCGGGCAATTTCAAGGCGCCGCTGGTCGCCGTAGCTCAGAGTGCGGGCCTTGAAGTCGGCGTACTTGGCAATGCCCACGTAGGCCAGCAATTCATGGGCGCGCTCGGCAATGGCTTTTTCCTCGGCCTTGAAGCTGGCCGTGCGCAAGATGGCCCCCACCAAGCCAGAGTGGGTGCGCACATGCCGGCCCACCATCACGTTTTCCAGCGCGGTCATTTCGGCAAACAAGCGGATGTTTTGAAAGGTGCGGGCAATGCCGGCCTTGGCCACCTCGTGCACGGCCGAGGGCGTGTAGGGCTTGCCTGCGAGCATGAAGCGGCCGCTGTCCGGCGTGTAGAGGCCTGTGAGCACATTGAAAAACGTGGTCTTGCCCGCGCCGTTGGGGCCAATCAAACCGTAGACCTGGCCACGCTCTATGCGCATGCCCACCTCAGACAAGGCTTGCAGGCCGCCAAAGCGCTTGGACACGCCGCTCACATCAAGAATCAAATCGCTCATGAGGCTCCGCCTTTCTGGCCCTTGGCCAGGCTTTGGCCATGTTCGGGGGCGGGCCACAGGCCGCGCGGGCGCATGAGCATGATGGCGATCATGGCCACCGCAATGAGCAGTTGCCGCAAGATGGCCGAGTCCAGACGACCGCCTGTCATGGCCTGCAAGGGGCCAGCCACATGGCGCAGCACCTCGGGCAAGGCCGCCAGCAGCAAGGCGCCCAAAATGACGCCGGGCAAGTGGCCAATGCCGCCCAACACCACCATGGCCACGATCATGACCGACTCCATCAGGCTGAAGGACTCGGGCGAAACAAAGCCCTGAAAGGCCGCAAACATGGCACCGGCCACGCCGCCAAAGGTGGCGCCCATGCCAAAAGCCAGCAGCTTCAAGTTGCGGGTGTTGATGCCCATGGCCTTGGCCGCGATCTCGTCTTCGCGAATGGCCATCCAGGCGCGGCCAATGCGGGACAACTCCAACCGGTGGCAAATCACCACCGAGATCACCACCAGCGCCAAAAACAGGTAGTAGTAGAGGCTGACCGAATTGATCTCCACACCAAACACCTCCAGCGTGCGGTTCATCTTGATGCCAAAGAAAGTGATGCCGTCGATCTGGCTGATGCCCTTGGGGCCATTGGTCAGGTTGATGGGCCTGTCCAGGTTGTTCAAAAACACGCGGATGATCTCGCCAAAACCCAGGGTCACGATGGCCAGGTAATCGCCGCGCAGCTTGAGCGTGGGCGCGCCCAAGAGCACGCCAAACACCGCCGCAAGCAGGGCGGCCAGCGGAATCACCGCCCAAATCGGCAAGTGCAATCCGTTGGGGAAATTGGCGGCAATGAAAGGAAAGGCCTCGGCCAAATGGGGCGATGCCAAGAGCGCAAACAAGTAGCCGCCCACTGCAAAAAAGGCCACGTAGCCCAAGTCCAGCAGGCCGGCATAACCCACCACAATGTTCAGGCCCAGGGCCAGCAGCACGTACAGCAGCGCCATGTCCAAAATGCGCACCCAGGCGTTGCCAAACTGCTGGAGCACCAGGGGCAGCACCAGCAAGGCGATGGCGGCCAGCACAAAGGTCAGGAGTCGGTGTTGTTTCATCATGATCAGCGCCTTTCAAGCTCGGTCGGCCACACGCTCACCGAGCAGGCCAGAAGGCCTGAGCGTGAGCACCACGATGAGCACCAAAAAAGCAAAAATGTCCACGTAATGGCTGCCCAAAAAGCCACCCGTGAGCGGGCCGATGTAGCCGGCACCAATGGCCTCGATCAGCCCCAGCAGCACGCCGCCCAGCACCGCCCCGCCCAGGTTGCCAATGCCGCCAAACACCGCCGCGGTGAAGGCCTTCAGGCCAGGCAAAAACCCCATGGTGTGCTGGGCCGTGCCGTAGTTGGAGGCGTACATCACGCCGGCAATGGCCGCAAGCACCGCGCCAATGACGAAGGTGGCAGAGATCACGGTGTCTGGCCGCACGCCCATGAGGGCGGCCACGCGCGGGTTCTCGGCGGTGGCCCGCATGGCGCGGCCCAAGCGGGTGTAGTTGACGATGTACATCAAGACAGCCAGCGAGATGGCTGTGACCGCCAAGATACAAATTTGGGTGAAGGTGATGACCGCGCCCCCCAGTTGGTAGGGCTCGGCCGGCAGCAGCGTGGGAAAGGACTTGTAGTTGGGCTTCCAGATCATCATGGCCAAGGTCTGCAGCAAGATGGACATGCCAATGGCGGTGATGAGCGGGGCCAGCTTGGGCGAGTTGCGCAGCGGCCTGTAGGCCACTTTTTCAATGGCGAAATTGAGTGCGCCGCAGACCACGCAGGCAATCAGCAAGGACAGCAGCAAGATGATCCAGCCGGGCGTTGCGGGCATGGCTTCTTGCATCCAGACAATGATGGTCCAGCTGGTGAGCGCACCCACCATGAGCACCTCGCCATGGGCGAAGTTGATGAGGTTGATGATGCCGTAGACCATGGTGTAGCCCAGCGCAATGAGGGCGTACATGCTGCCCAGAACCAGACCGTTGATGATCTGCTGAAGCAAGATGTCCATTGGAAAATCTCCTAAGGATGTGGCGATGGATCGCCCAAAGTAGCCACCTTGTGGGTGACGCACAGGGCTAGCAAAAAGCCCACCCATGACCAGGGGCACTGGTTATGGGCGGGCTGAGCTGCGGATTGTAGTTAGATGAACTGTTTACAAAAGTCTTCCCATCAAGGGGTTTTCCCGCCCTAAATGCGGGACTCGCCTTGGCCAGCTCATCTGCTCAGGCGCTGTCTGGCGCGTCCTTGACCTGCTCGTCGAGCCTTCGCAAAAAAGCCATTTTTTCAGCGATCTTGGCCTCCAAACCACGGCCTGTAGGCTGGTACCACCCCGGTTCGGGCATGCCCTCGGGCAAATAATTCTCGCCAGCGGCATAGGCTTGGGGCTCGTCGTGCGCGTAGCGGTAAGCGCGGCCATGGCCCAGCTCCTTCATGAGCTGGGTGGGGGCGTTGCGCAGGTGCACAGGCACTTCACGAGATTTATCTTTGGCCACAAAGGCACGCGCCGCGTTGTAGGCCATGTAAGCGGCATTGCTTTTGGGCGCCAGCGCCAGGTAGACCACGGCCTCGGCAATGGCCAGTTCCCCCTCGGGCGAGCCCAAGCGCTCAAAAGTGGTGGCCGCGTCGCCCGCAATTTGCAGGGCGCGCGGATCGGCCAGGCCAATGTCTTCCCAGGCCATGCGCACCACACGCCGCATCAGGTAGCGCGCATCGGCCCCGCCGTCGAGCATGCGGCACAGCCAATACAAAGCGGCATCAGGGTGCGAGCCGCGCACCGACTTGTGCAGGGCCGAGATCTGGTCGTAGAAATGGTCGCCGCCTTTGTCAAAGCGCCTGGCCCCGGGCGAGAGGGCTTGCTCTAAAAATGCAGCATCCACCATCGAGCATCCGGCGGCCTGGGCGGCGGTGGCCATTTGCTCGAGCAAGTTAAGCAGGCGCCTAGCGTCGCCGTCGGCAGAGCTGACCAGGGCACGAATGGCGGCTGCATCTATCTGCAGGTCTGGCAGGTGTTGCGCCAGCGCTCTGTGCAGCAGCTGCTCGAGCTCCTCGTCCTTGAGCGACTGCAGCACATACACCTGTGCCCGCGAAAGCAAGGCCGAGTTCAGTTCGAAAGACGGGTTTTCAGTGGTGGCGCCTATCAGCACCACCAGGCCAGACTCGACAAAAGGCAGCAAGCCGTCTTGCTGGCTTTTGTTGAAGCGGTGGATCTCATCCACAAACAAAATGGTTTTGGCGCCGCGCGCCAAGTTCTGCTCGGCCTGCTCCATGGCCGCACGTATGTCTTTGACGCCCGAAAACACCGCCGACAGGGCAATGAATTCAAAGTCAAAGGCCTTGGCCGTCAGCCGCGCCAGCGTGGTTTTACCCACCCCGGGTGGCCCCCAAAAGACCATGGAATGCGGCTTGCCTGACTCAAAAGCCAGGCGCAGCGGTTTGCCCGGACCCAAAAGGTGAGACTGGCCCACGACCTGGTCCAGCGTGGTCGGGCGCAGGGCCTCGGCCAGGGGGGGCGTGGGGGCCTGGCTGAACAGGTCGGCCATGGGCAATTAAAAGCTCAGGCTTTAAGGCCTGAGCACATCGGCACCCACCGGGGGCTTGAACTCAAAGCTGCCCGCAGGCAAAGCGGGGTTGGCCTCGAACTGGGCAAAGCGCATGACCGAGCGCTGACCGAAGCTGTCGAGCATGTCCAGGCTCACCAGCTCTGTGCCTTTGGCAGCTGCACGCAAACCCACTTTGATGCTTTGAACCTGACCGCCTGGCGTGCGGGGCTCGGCCAGCACCCACTGCAGACCCTCAGAGGCGGGTTGGGCGCTGAGCTTGAAATCGGCTTGCAGGCCGCGCAAGTCGGTGGCCGCTGCAATCACGGCTGCGGGGGTGCCCTGCAGCACCTGGGCCAGGGGGCGGGCCGTGACCTGGTTCAAGTCCACATCATGGAGCCACAGGGTCTGGCCATCGGCCACCAGGGTTTGCTGGAAGGGCTTGGCGTAGTTAAAGCGAAAGCGGTTGGGCCGGGCAAACTCGAAGGTGCCGTTGGAGGTTTTGGCACGCGGGGTCTGCCCGTCTTTGGACGGGGCCGTAACGGTTTGGCTGAACTGGGCGCGGCCGCTTTGCACACTGCGGATAAAGTCCCCCAGCAGCTGCAAGCCATCTTGGGCCTGTGCCAGCGAGGCGGACAGGCCCATCACGCTGGCGGCAATCAGGCGCCTGATCATCAAGGTCATGTGATAACTCCAAAAAGGGGTGGGGTGCGAGCCGCGGCCATGGCCGGTCATTCGACGCGCGCAGGCACCAAAATGTCGCGCTGGCCCGCGCCTGACATGGCGCTGACCATGCCCGCATTTTCCATGTCTTCGAGCAGCCTGGCGGCGCGGTTGTAACCAATCTTGAGGTGGCGCTGCACCAAGGAGATGGAGGCCTTGCGGTGCTTGAGCACCACCTCCACGGCCTGGTCGTACATGGGGTCTTTTTCACCGCCGCCCTCGCCGGCCAGGTCGCCCAGGCCGCCTTCACCATCGACCATGCCGCCTTCGAGCACGCCCTCAATGTAATTGGGCTCGCCGCCTTGCGCTTTGAGGAAAGCCACCACGCGGTGCACCTCTTCGTCGCTCACAAAGGCGCCGTGCACCCTAATGGGCAGGCCGGTACCACTGGGCATGTAGAGCATGTCACCCATGCCGAGCAAGGCTTCGGCGCCCATTTGATCAAGAATGGTGCGGCTGTCGATCTTGCTGGAGACTTGGAACGAGAGGCGGGTAGGGATGTTGGCCTTGATGAGGCCGGTGATCACGTCCACGCTGGGCCGCTGGGTGGCCAAAATGAGGTGGATGCCGGCGGCGCGGGCTTTTTGCGCCAAGCGGGCAATGAGCTCTTCGATTTTTTTGCCCACCACCATCATCAGGTCGGCCAACTCGTCGATCACCACCACAATGAAAGGCAGTCGCTCCAGCGGTTCGGGCTGCTCGGGCGTGAGGCTGAAGGGGTTGTAAATAAACTCGCCACGCGCTTTGGCCTCGTCGATTTTGGCGTTGTAGCCGGCCAGGTTGCGCACGCCCAGTTTACTCATGAGCTTGTAGCGCTTTTCCATCTCGGCCACACACCAGTTCAGGCCGTGGGCGGCCTGCTTCAGGTCGGTGACCACAGGCGCCAGCAGGTGCGGGATACCCTCGTAGACGCTCATCTCCAGCATCTTGGGGTCGATCAAAAGCAAGCGCACGTCTTTGGCATCGGCCTTGTAGAGCAAGCTCAAGATCATGGCGTTGATACCCACCGACTTGCCCGAGCCAGTCGTGCCCGCCACCAGGCAGTGCGGCATTTTGGCCAGGTCTGCCACCACGGCTGTGCCGCCAATGTCTTTGCCCAAACCGATGGTGAGCATGGACTTGGCTTCGTTGTAGGTTTGCGAGCCCAAAATCTCCGACAACTTGATGGACTGGCGCTTGGCGTTGGGCAACTCCAGCGCCATGTAGTTTTTACCAGGGATGGTCTCGATCACGCGGATAGACACCAGGCTCAGCGCTCGCGCCAGGTCTTTGGCCAGGTTGACCACCTGCGAGCCCTTGACGCCGGTGGCCGGCTCGATTTCATAGCGGGTGATCACTGGGCCGGGGGCGGCTGCCACCACGCGCACCTCCACGCCAAAGTCCTTGAGCTTTTTCTCGATCAGGCGCGAGGTCATCTCCAGCGTCTCGGGCGCCACACTTTCTTGGCCTGACATGGCGCCGTCCAACAGATCGACCTGGGGCAAGCGTGAGTCTGGCAACTCATTGAACAGCGGTTTTTGGCGCTCCTTGACCACGCGTGTGCTTTGGGGCACCTCCAAGGGGGCTGGCTCGATCAGCACCGGGATGGGGTGGTGCTCCTTGATCTCCACGCGCTCTTCGAACAACACCTCTTCACGCTCGCGGGCGGCAGCGCGCCCGACTTCTAAGTCAATGGCCCGCTCACGTTTTTCGCGGCGCGACACCAACAGTCCGTCTATCCAGGCGCCCAGTTTTTGCGCGGTATGGCCCCAGGAAAAGCCAAACACCAAGGACACGCTGAGCACAAGCAAGGCAATCCAGACCAAGCCAGAGCCGGCAAAACCCATCCACTTCATGCTGACAGGACCGCCCAAAAACCCCAGCACCCCGCCCGCATGGCCTGGCAGACTGGCCTCAAAACGGTATAAGCGCGTCCACTCCAGCGCCGTGCTGGCGGCCAGCAACACCAGCAGTGAGACCCAGAACTGGACGCGGCGCCGCGGCGTGACCGCCGCCCGGCCTCGGCCGTGGAGCCAGCGCCTGAGCGATTGAGCCCACTTCCAGGCGCCCAGCGCCAGCAACCACCACACGGAGTAGCCCATTAAAAAGTAACTGGCGTCGGCCAGCCAAGCGCCCAGGCGGCCAGCCAGGTTGTGCACGCCCGCCGCCGCATTACCTGTGGTGGACCAGGCGGCATCGGCGGGGGTGAAGCTGAGCAATGCAATCGCCCAGAACAGCAACGCCACGGCGGCCAGCACCAGGCTCAGTTCGTGGGCAAATCGGCTCAAGCCGGTGGGTGCGTCGGCGGTCACCGAGCCCTGGGTTAAGGTGTCAAGTGAGTAAGTCATGGGGCAATAAGCAAGCTTACCGCAGAAGAGCCCGTCCAGAACAGTCAGCTTGTCATCCCAGCGCTTGATGCACGGCAGGGCTGGGCGCCCGTTCTTACAATGGATGCAGATCAAATGCTTTTGCTTTGACGACCCACGCCATTGGGCCCCGTGTCATGGCGGGCGCCTCACCTCACCCACCGCAATTTCAACCCCACTTTTAAGCACATGAAGCACTCCAAGGTCTTGATCCTGGGCTCAGGCCCCGCTGGCTACACCGCCGCCGTCTATGCCGCCCGCGCCAACCTCCAACCTGTGCTGGTCACCGGCATCGCTCAGGGCGGCCAGCTCATGACCACCACCGATGTGGACAACTGGCCGGCCGACGCCGACGGCGTGCAAGGGCCTGAACTGATGCAGCGCTTTTTGGCCCATGCCGTGCGCTTTAACACCGAGATCGTGTTCGACCAGATCCACAAAGTCGACTTCAGCCAGCGCCCCTTCACGCTCACCGGCGACAGCGGCAGCTACACCTGCGATGCGCTCATCATCGCCACTGGCGCCTCGGCCAAGTACCTGGGCCTGCCCACGGAAAGCGCCTTCATGGGCCGGGGCGTCTCGGGCTGCGCCACCTGCGACGGCTTTTTCTACCGCGAGCAAGACGTCTGCGTGGTCGGCGGCGGTAACACCGCGGTGGAGGAAGCCCTGTACCTGTCCAACATCGCCAGCAAGGTTTACCTCATTCACCGCCGCGACAAGTTCAAGGCCGAGGCCATCCTCATCGACAAGCTGATGGACAAGGTGGCAGCTGGCAAGATTGTTCTTAAAACACACCAAACCCTGGACGAGGTGCTGGGCGACGCCTCGGGGGTCACCGGCGTGCGCCTCAAAGCCACGCAAGATGGGGCCACGCAAGACCTCAAGCTCACAGGCTGCTTTATTGCCATTGGCCACCAGCCCAACACCGAGATATTCCAGGGTCAGCTGGACATGAAAGACGGCTACATCGTCACCCGCAGCGGCCTGAACGGCTTTGCCACCATGACCAGCGTGCCCGGCGTGTTTGCCGCCGGCGACGTGCAGGACCACATTTACCGCCAGGCCATCACCAGCGCCGGCACCGGCTGCATGGCAGCACTGGACGCCCAGCGTTTCCTGGAGCAGCAAAGCGGCTGAAGGTTCGCGTGCAAATCCGGGTAGAATCTAGGGTTTGCCGAATCGTTACCCTTTGGGCGCGAGATTCAAGCAAAAAAGACCTTTGACCGCCGATGAGCCGGAGCCGTACCCAGATTCATTTGGGGCAGACGGCACAGCACAGGACATCTGCGAGGTGCGGCGATGAGCTGCCAACTATTTTTCTGGAGTGTCCTTATGGCACGCGTTTGTCAAGTCACGGGCAAGAAGCCCATGGTGGGAAACAATGTTTCCCACGCCAACAACAAAACCAAGCGCAGGTTCATGCCGAACCTGCAATACCGTCGTTTCTGGGTCGAGAGCGAAAACCGTTGGATTCGCCTTCGCATCACCAATGCTGGTCTGCGTTTGATCGACAAAAACGGCATCGACGCCGTCCTCGTTGACCTGCGCGCACGCGGCGAAATCTAAGGAGCACCACCATGGCTAAAGGCGGACGCGAAAAAATCAAGCTGGAGTCCACTGCGGGCACCGGTCACTTTTACACCACGAGCAAGAACAAAAAGACAACGCCTGAAAAGATGTTGATCATGAAGTTCGACCCCAAGGCTCGCAAGCATGTCGAGTACAAGGAAGTCAAACTGAAGTAATTCAGTGGCTGCTCCCCAAAAACCCGCCCTCGAAAGACGGCGGGTTTTTTTACGGCTTACCTTTGTGCATTGCGCCCATGCTGGGCGCACAAAGAAAAAGCCACCCGAGGGTGGCTTTTTCAATGGGCATCAGACCTGGCTTTCAGACGCGAGCAGCCTTGAGCTTGAGGGCAAACTGCTCCAAGGCCGCCACACCGCTGGCCTCGGCGCGTTGGCACCAAGACTGCAGGTCGGCGGCCAATTGCTCGCGGGTAGACGAGGTGCTCATCCACAGCTGACGCAGCTCTTCGCGCATGGTCACCATTTTGTCGAGCACGGGGTGCTCGGCACGGGCTTGGGCAATGACAGGCAAGGCCGCTGCAGGCACTTTGTCCACATCGCGGTGCAGCCAGCGGCTGGCCACTTTCATGACCGACACGTCTGCGCGGCGGGCTTTGAGTGAAGCCATTTCGGCCTTGGCCGTGCGGCGCAATTCGCGGGCAAAGCCTGCCATCACTTCATAGCGGTGGGCAATGACGGCTTCCAGGGTTTTTTCGTCGGCCACGGGCTGCACAGCGCCCAGCAGCAGCTTGGGCGGCACCTTCTTGACACTGGCCAGCCCCATGCTCCTGAGAATGGTGATGTACATCCAGCCAATGTCGAACTCGTAAGGCTTGATAGACAGCTTGGCCGAGGTCGGGTAGGTGTGGTGGTTGTTGTGCAACTCTTCGCCAGCAATGATGATGCCCCAGGGCAACAAATTGGTACTGGCGTCGGTGGCCTCGAAATTCCTGTAACCCCAGAAATGGCCCGCGCCATTGATGATGCCGGCAGCCATGATGGGGGTCCACGCCATTTGCAAAGCCCACACGGCCAGACCCGCCGCGCCAAACAAGGCCAGGTCAACGATCATCATTAAACCCACCCCTTGCCATGAATAGCGGGTGTAGAGGTTGCGCTCAATCCAGTCGTCTGGCGTGCCGTGGCCAAAGCGGGCCAGGGTGTCTTTGTTTTTGCTCTCCGCGCGGTACAGTTCCGCGCCCCGGGTCAGCACTGTTTTGATGCCGTGCACATGGGGGCTGTGTGGGTCTTCGGCCTGCTCGCATTTGGCATGGTGCTTGCGGTGGATCGCAGCCCATTCTTTAGTGACTTGGCCGGTTGTCAACCACAGCCACAGGCGGAAAAAGTGAGAGGCAATGGGATGCAGGTCCAAGGCACGGTGTGCCTGATGGCGGTGGAGGTACACCGTCACGCTGATCATGGTGATGTGCGTCATCGCCAACGCGAACAGCACGATTTGCCACCAGGCAATGTCCCAGAGGCCGTGGGCCAGCCATTCCAGTGCGGCATCAAAAAAAATCATCTATTGGTCCTTTAAAACCCAGAGAAGCACAAGCGTGCCACAACCTTGATATTGTGATCATTGTAGGCGGCTGTGCTCAAAAGACCTAACCGAGGGCTACTGTCCACCGACTTTTCAGGACTGAAGGCTTGAAAGAAGTGCTATCTGTCGCTAAAAAACAGGATTCCCGGCTTACAGCTGGTCACGCACGCTGCCAGACTGCAGCAAAAAAACCGTCGGTGGCATGCCGATGCGGCCACAAGCGCAGGTACTCACCCGCACACAAGAATTCGGGCTGGGCCACACCGAGCTGCGACAAAAGCTCTGCGGCAGGCAGAGGCTTAAAGTCGGGCTGCAGCGCCTGAAAAGCCTGTGCCACGGCCTCGTTTTCTGCCTGCAACATGCTGCAGGTGGCATACACCAGCCGGCCGCCAGGCTTGAGCAAACGGGCGGCGCTCTGAAGAATGGCCAATTGCTTGACGGCCATCTCTTCAATGGCCTTGGGGTTTTGCCGCCACTTGAGGTCGGGGTTGCGGCGCAGGGTGCCCAAGCCCGAGCAGGGCGCGTCCACCAACACCCGGTCGATTTTGCCGGCCAGGCGTTTGATGCGGTCGTCTCGCTCATGGGCAATGGCCACCGGGTGCACATTGGACAGGCCGCTGCGCGCCAACCTCGGCTTGAGCGCGTCCAATCTGTGGGCCGACACGTCAAAAGCGTAAAGCCTGCCGGTGCTGCGCATGGAGGCACCCACGGCCAGGGTCTTGCCGCCCGCACCGGCACAAAAATCCACCACCATCTCGCCGCGCTTGCCGTCCAGCAACAAGGCAAGCAGCTGCGAGCCTTCGTCTTGCACCTCAATGTCGCCCTGAACAAACAGGTCCAGCTTGGTCAGCAGCGGCTTGTCTGCCAGCCGCAAACCCCAGGGCGAATACGGTGTGGGCTCTGACTTGATGCCCAGCTTGGCCAGCTGCTTTTGCACGTCTGGGCGCTTGGCCTTGAGGGCGTTGACACGCAAATCCAGCCCCGCCAACGCATTGAGGCTGTGGGTCAGGGCGTCAAACTCGGCGCCCATCTGGGACTTCAAGGGCTCGACCAGCCACTGCGGCAGGTTGTGGCGGTGCAAGTCCATGAGGTCGTCGGGACTGACCTGGTCGCAGCGCTGCAGCCATTCTTTTTCAGGCGATGAAAGAGCGCTGAACAAAAAATCGCGGTCGGCGGCAAAGCCCAAAATGGCCAGTCGCCGCTCCAGTGGGCCTGAGCCGTGCTGGGCGAGATAGTTGAACAAGGTCTTTTTACGCAGCACGGCGTAGGTGGTTTCTGCCACGGTGGCGCGCTCTCGGGGACCGAGGCGTTGATCGCGGATGAAACGGGACACCACGGCGTCAGCCGGGTGCTCAAAACGAAGGACCAGCTTCAGCAGTTCAGCTGCGCTGTCCAAGAGGGCCTTAGGATGCATGGCCTTATTGTCCCATCCAGCCCACTTACGTTGTTGCCGCCATGTCAGACCACGACCTGCCCCCCCTGATTGAAACCCCTCCCGGCTTGTACCTGCACTACAAGGGCCTGCCCTACCAAGTGCTGGGCACCGTGCGGCACAGCGAGACCTTGGAGCCCCTGACGCTGTACCGCGCGCTCTACGGCCAGCGCGGCCTGTGGGTCAGGCCAGCGGCCATGTTTTTAGAAGAAGTGGTGATTGAGGGCGTGCGACAGCCGCGCTTCAAGTGGCAGGGGCCCGCGCAGGCGGAAAGCGGCGTGTGAATCTCAAGCCGTCTGTCACATAAGCACAAACGACTCAGTCAACCGCACCGTGTTTCCTACACCGGCGCCTGAGCGAATTCTGGGTGCGGCCGGCCGGCGATTTGTGCGTACCCGCAGTATGAGCCGGCCGGCCGCACCCAGACTTCGCCGCCCCGCCAGCAGAACACACACCGTTGATTCGCCGAACACATGCCGAGCCAATGACCAGCCCACCGATAATGATTGACTTATGTCTGAAGAAATCGCCAGCCAGGTCCAGCGCCGCCGCACCTTTGCCATCATCTCCCACCCCGACGCGGGTAAAACCACGCTGACGGAAAAGCTGCTGCTGTTCTCAGGCGCCATTCAAATTGCTGGCAGCGTCAAGGCCCGCAAAGCCGCCCGCCACGCCACGTCTGACTGGATGGAAATTGAAAAGCAGCGCGGCATCTCGGTGGCCTCCTCCGTCATGCAAATGGAGTACCGCGACTGCGTCATCAACCTGCTGGACACCCCCGGCCACCAAGACTTTTCAGAAGACACCTACCGCGTGCTGACCGCCGTGGACGCTGCGCTCATGGTGATTGACGCGGCCAACGGCGTCGAGCCCCAGACCCGGCGCTTGCTGCAGGTTTGCCGGGCACGCAACACGCCCATCCTCACCTTTGTGAACAAAATGGACCGGGAGGTCCAAGACCCCATGGCCGTGATGGACGAGATCGAACGCGAGCTCGGCATGACCGTGGTGCCCTTCACTTGGCCGGTGGGCATGGGCAAGCTCTTTCATGGCGTGTTTGACCGCCGCACCGACCGCATGCGTGTCTTCAGCCCCGGTGAAGACAAAGCCGGAGGTGACGACGAAATCCTGCACGGCCTGGACAACCCGGTGGCCGTGCAGCGCTTTGGTGCCGAATTCGCCCAGGCCCAGGGTGAAATTGAACTGGTGGCCGCCGCCACCCCCGAGTTTGACCGCGAGGCCTTTCTCTCTGGCCGCCAAACCCCCATGTTCTTTGGCTCGGCCATCAACAACTTTGGCGTCCAAGAGGTGCTGGACGCCTTGGTGGACCTGGCGCCTGCGCCCGCAGAACGCCCGTCCATGCAGCGCGTGGTCCAGCCTGAAGAGAAAAAGTTTTCTGGCGTGGTCTTCAAAATCCAAGCCAACATGGACCCCGCACACCGCGACCGCATTGCGTTTTTGCGCGTGGCCTCGGGCCAGTTTCAGCGCGGCATGCGCCTCAAAGTGGTGCGCAGCGGCAAAGAGCTGCGGCCCAACACGGTGGTGAGCTTCATGAGCCAGCGCCGCGAGTTGCTGGACACCGCTTTTGCGGGCGACATCATTGGCATTCCCAACCACGGCGTGCTGCAGCTGGGCGACACCTTGACCGAAGGCGAAATGCTGCAGTTCACCGGCCTGCCCTTTTTCGCCCCTGAGATGTTCCGCTCCGTGGAGGTGGCCGACCCGCTGCGCACCAAGCAGCTACGGGCGGGCCTCACGCAATTGGGGGAAGAAGGCGCCATTCAAGTGTTCAGGCCCGTGGCCGGCTCGGTGCTCTTGCTGGGCGCCGTGGGCCAGCTGCAGTTCGAGGTGGTGGCCCACCGCTTGGAGCATGAATACGGCGTGAAAGCCCGCATCATGGCCTGCCACTTCAACTTGGCGCGCTGGGTCACTTGTGACGACGCCAACGAGCTCAAAAAATTCATGGACGCCAACCAACACCGCGTGGCCTTGGACGCCGTCGATGCACCCACGCTGCTGGTCGACCACAGCGCCACCCTCAGGGCGGTGGAGCAGCAGTGGCCCAAAATCAAATTCCACGCCCTGCGCGAGCATGCGGGCTTGGTGTTCCAGGCCAAGATGTGAGCCAGTCGGGTTTCTGGGTGATGGTCAAAAAACGTTCGGTCAAGTTGTTCTCCTGACCGCTACGGCGGCAATAAAGTCTTCCACCAGTTGGTTCAAGCAAGTGAATGTTTAGAGCAGCTCTTTCCCGACCAAATGGCAGTGCTCCCCCTTGCCCCGCCCCTTGTCAAAGCCCACGATGCGAACACCATCCGGGGCATAAACCGCACGGTACTTGAAACTTTTTCCAAAAGCTTCAGCACTTTGGTCGGCACCTCGCCGTTTTGGACCTCGTTCGCCTACATGGGCGCGCTCAGAGAAGTGGATATGCGTGGACTGCGTGGCTTGTTGGTCGCTGATCTGTAAGGCCCGAAAACTGATCACGCAGCTTGGCGGTATTCCACCGGCAAAAGACCTTCTTTTTTGGCGTCAAGCAGAACGATCTGCACAATGCTGCCGTCTTCGGCGTAGCTGATGTGGGTGTGCCAGCCCTGTGACGCTTCACGCACGATCGGTTTGTCAGACACGCGAATCTGCAAGATGTCGTCATTTTCGAAGTAGGTGCTTTTCATGGCGCTGGCCTCCAGTGATGCATCACGGTCTTGATCACCAGTACATTGTCAATGACAGCGGCCACACACAGCAAGTTGTCATCTCGCTCTGGGCAGTGCTTGTAAAACCAATAATGGCCGGGGCCAGCTTCCTGCTGAAGGCCCGTGTAGACAATGTCCTTTATCTGTTCAAAGCTCATGTTGCGTTCCCAGGCGCGCTGCTGCGCGTGGGTAGTGAGCACGATCTCCAGTTCATCAAAACGATTGCTTTCCGGCATCGCTCACCTCAAAAATCCTTGAACACTGTCACCCGATTGAAAAAACGCATCGCGCCCGCCACAGGGTTCCCAAGCCGCTCAAACTGAAATTTCTGTTACCGAAGTGCTTGTGACAAGAACGGCTACACGCTGGAAGTGAGTACCTGCAACTACTCCAGCTTGATGGCAATAGCGGCATACCAATGCGACAAGGCCTCAATGTCCGCATCGGTCAAGGTCTTGGCAATCACGGCCATCACCTCGTGGGGGCGCTTGCCGCTCCTGTAGTTTTTAAGCTGCTCGGCCAGGTAGATCTGGGGCTGACCGGCCAAGTGGGGCACGCCCGGCTGCATGGCCATGCCCATGGGGCCGTGGCAGACGGCGCAGGCTGTGGCGGCCTTGGTGCGGCCTAAGTTGAGGTCCTGGGCTTGCGCCGAAAAGCCCAGCACGCACAGGGCGAGCAAGCTGGCTCCGGCGGAAAACAACTTGGTTTTGATCATCCTAAATCCGGCAGTTGGGCGCGGCCGAGGGGCTGACGAAGCAGGTCTCTGGCTAGGCGCGAGTGCCCCCCGGACTGCCTGTCCGGGGGGGGCGAGCAACAACGCCAGAGGCCTGAAGCGGCAGACCTGCGGCCGTGCAGCGCTTTCACCCCTGAGGTGAAGGTCGTCGTGTGCGCAAGTGTTTGATTCATCAAGTGTTTCAAGCGGAAGCAAGCGGCCAACTGCCGGGTTTAGGATCATTCAACAACTCGTTCAAACACGCGACAACGGGCGCTGCAATGCAGCGCCCGTTGAGGGAATCTCTCAGTTGCTGTAAGTGATGCGGTAGATGGCGCCTGCGTAGTCGTCAGAGACCAACAAGGAGCCGTCTTTCATGGGGGCCACATCCACGGGGCGGCCGCGGTAAATGCCGGTGTCAGGGTCCAAAAAGCCCTCTGCAAACACCTCAGACTTGCCTGCCGTGCCGTCGGCATTGAGTGGCACAAAGTTGACCAGCCCGCCTGAAGCCTTGGTGCGGTTCCATGAGCCGTGGGCTGCCACAAACATGCCGCCTTGGTACCTGCTGGGGAACATTTTTCCGTTGTAAAAAGTCATGCCCAGCTGCGCCTGGTGCGCGGGAAACTCCACCTGCGGCTTGGTCCAGGCCGCGGGTGCGGCCATGCCCTTGAGGTCTGGCGCGGCTGCCGTGCCCGCAATTGGCGTGTTGTTGCCATGAATGAAGGGGTAGCCAAAGTGCTCGCCTCCGGCCTTGGTGATGCGGTTGAGCTCGCCGGGAGGAATGTCGTCGCCCATGCCGTCGGTTTGGTTGTCGGTGAACCACACCACCTTGTCTTTGGGGTTGATGTCCATGCCCACGGAGTTGCGCACGCCGCGGGCAATCACCTCGCGTTTGGAGCCGTCAAACGCGTCCATGCGGATCATGCCGCCTATGCCCAGCTTTTCATACAAAGCCACTTTGCCGGCGGGCTGCACGTTGTAAGGCTGGCCCAGGGTGATGTGCAGCTTGCCGTCGTCGCTGATGCGGCAGGTGCGCGCACCGTGGTTGAAAGACTCTTCTTCTTCAGGAATCAGCTTGCCTTGGGGCACCACCTCGATGACCGCCACGTCCGGGCCTTCATAAAAGAACTCGGCAGCCGGGAAGTTGAGCACCCGGTTGTGTTCCACCACCACCAAAAAACCGTCTTTGGTCCAGCACACGCCGTTGGGCACCTTGAAGTTCAGCGAAGGGGCAAAAGCCTTGACCTCGTCGGCAAAGCCATCGCCGTTGCGGTCGGTCACGGCCCAAACGCGGGTTTTGCGCGTGCCCACAAACAGCATGTTGGTCGAGGGTGCCACCGCCATGTGGCGGGCGTCGGGCACCACCGCAAACAACTCGATCTTGAAGCCTGGCGGCATCTTGATGCGCTTGAGGTTGGCGCGGATGGCATCGGCGTTTTTGCCTTCTTGCGCCACCAAAGGGATGTTCAAGTCCGTGGTGGCCACCTTCATGGACTGCAAGGTTTTGAGGTTGTCTTTGCCCGCTTGCGCCATGGCGCCCGTGGCCAGACCCATAGAACACAGGGCGAGCGCCAATCTCGTGAACTTCATGTTGTCTCCGTGAGTGAGTTTTAAGGATCTTTCATTTAGCTAGAAGACCTCAAAAGACTCAACCGGGTAGCTCCTAAAGACACTTTTTTTAACTAAAAAATACCGTTAAATAACAAATAAAAGAAGTAAGACACCAACAAAAATATGCAAATCTCAAAATGAGTGAGGGCGCTCCAGCCAGCCACGGATGGCCTGCGGGTAAACCAGGTGCTCTTGCGTGAGGACGCGCGCGGCCAGGCTGTGCTCGGTGTCCTCAGGCAACACGGGCACCACGGCCTGGGCCAAGATGGGGCCGTGGTCCAACTCGGCCGTGACCAGGTGCACGGTCGCACCGGCCACGCGGCAGCCCGCCTCAATCGCACGGCGGTGGGTGTGCAGTCCGGCAAAAGCCGGCAGCAAAGACGGGTGAATGTTCACCAAGCGGCCTTGGTAGTGGCGCACAAACCCGGGCGTGAGAATGCGCATGAAACCAGCGAGCACCACCAGCGCGGGCGCGTGGCGGTCTATGCCCCGCATCAAGGCAGCGTCAAAGGCCTCGCGCGATTGAAATTGTGGGGGCTCTATCACCTCGGTGTGCAAGCCCGCCCGTTGCGCCTGTTCAATACCTGGCGCCTGGGCCTTGTTGCTGATGACCGCAGCCACCCGCACCCCCAGCCGCTGGTGCCATCCCTCACGCTCGGCCGCATCCACAATGGCCTGCATGTTGGAGCCTGCGCCTGAGATCAAGATGACAATGTTTCGGGTGGCAGAGCGCGTGGGCGGGTCAAAAGCAGTCATGGCTCAAGTGTAGATCTGGGCTTTGCAGCCTTCAGGCGCCAGTCGCCTGTGGCACAAGCAGTTCAAGGCTGGCCTTGGCCGGCATTCAACCCCAGCCCATGACGGGCCTGTGATGACCGGCCTGTACCAAGGGGCATGTACTTGGGGGCCAAAATCCCAACCGAGACAGACTCAGCCCCGTCGGCGTGCTACAAAACAAACTTTGCCGCAAAGCACTCCCTGAACCAAGAAACGACACAGCCATGGACCTCGCCTTCACGCCTCAGGAACAACAGTTCCGCGAAGACATTCGCCACTGGGTCAAAGCCCAGCTGCCCATCGACATTTCGCACAAGGTGCACCACGGCCTGAAACTCACGCGCGAAGACATGCAGCGCTGGGCGCTCATTTTGGGCAAAAAAGGCTGGCTGGGCCACGCCTGGCCCAGTGAATTTGGCGGGCCAGGCTGGAACGCGGTGCAGCGCCATTTGTTTGAAGAAGAATGCGCGCTGGCAGGCGCCCCCCGCGTCGTGCCTTTTGGGCCGGTGATGGTGGCGCCCGTCATCATGGCTTTTGGCAACCGCGCCCAGCAAGAGCGCTTTTTGCCGGGCATCGCCAGCGGCGAGGTGTGGTGGAGCCAGGGCTACAGCGAACCGGGCTCGGGCTCGGACCTGGCCTCGGTCAAATGCAAGGCCGAGCGCCAAGGCGACAGCTACTTGGTCAACGGCCAAAAAACCTGGACCACCCTGGGCCAATACGGCGATTGGATTTTTTGCCTGGTGCGCACCAGCCACGAAGGCAAGCCACAAACCGGCATTTCCTTTTTGCTCATTGACATGAAGTCGCCCGGCGTGACCGTGCGGCCGATTCGCCTGCTCGACGGCGAATCAGAGGTCAACGAGGTGTGGTTTGACAATGTGCAAGTGCCGGCCGAGAACCTGGTGGGCGAAGAAAACAAGGGCTGGACCTACGCCAAATTTCTGCTCGGCCACGAGCGCACCAACATTGCCGACGTGAACCGCGCCAAGCGCGAGTTGGAGCGCTTAAAACGCATTGCCCAGGCCGAAGGCGTGTGGGACGACGCCCGCTTTAGGGACCAAATCGTCCTGCTCGAAGTCGACGTGGTGGCGCTGGAGATGATGGTGCTGCGCGTGCTGTCGGCCGAGCGCTCGGGCAAAAGCTCGCTGGACATTGCCGGTCTTTTGAAAATTCGCGGCAGCGAAATCCAGCAGCGCTACACCGAACTCATGATGCTGGCCGCCGGCCCCTTTGCCCTACCCCTGATCCACGAGGCCATGGAGGCCGGCTGGCAAGGCGACCAGCCCTTCCCAGGGGGTGCCCTGCACTGCGCGCCTCTGGCCTCCAACTACTTCAACATGCGCAAGACCTCCATTTACGGCGGCAGCAACGAAGTGCAGCGCAACATCGTCGCCCAAACCCTGCTCGGCTGAAAGGAACAACCATGGATTTCGATTTTTCTGACGAGCAACTGCAGTTGCGCGAGGCGGTGGCCAAGTGGGTTGAAAAAGCCTACACCATGGAGCGCAGGCGCGCCATTGTGTCGGGCGGCGGCTTTTCCCGCGAGGCGTGGAACGAGTTGGCCGAGCTGGGGCTGACCGGCTTGAGCGTGCCTGAGGCGCATGGCGGGCTGGGCATGGGGCCCATGGAGGCCCTGGTGGTGATGGAGGAACTTGGCCGCGGCTTGGTGCTCGAACCCTTGTCGCAGGCCCTGATGGCGGGCGCAGTGCTGACCCAGGTGGGCAGCCCGGCGCAGCAGTCACAGTGGCTGCCGGAAGTGGCCAGTGGACAGACCCTCATCAGCCTGGCCTGGCAAGAGCGCCAAGGCCGCTACCGCATGGACGCGTGCCAAACCCAGGCGCAAGCGGCGGGCACTGGCCACCAGCTCAGCGGCAGCAAGAGCCTGGTGGCTGTGGGCGACCAAGCCCAAGCTTTCATTGTGTCGGCACAGCTGGACGGGAAAATCGCTCTTTTCTTGGTCGATGCCCAGGCCAGCGGCATCAGCTGCCAGGGCTACGGCACGCAAGACGGCTCGCGCGCGGCCGAGCTGCACTTCAACGCGACACCGGCCGAGCTGCTGACCTCTGACGGGCTGGCTGCGCTTTCCCATGCGCTGGACCTGGGGGCAGCCTGCGCCTGCGCCGAAGGCGTGGGCGCCATGGAACGCAGCCTGCTGATCACGGCCGACTACATGAACCAGCGCAAGCAGTTTGGCGTAGCCATTGCGAGCTTTCAAGCCCTGCGCCACCGCCTGGCCGACATGAAAATGCAGCTGGAGCTGGGCCGCTCCATGAGCTACTACGCCTGGCTCAAGCTGCAAGCCCCTGAGGCAGAGCGCCGCATGGCTTTGTCGCGCGCCAAGGTGCAGCTGGGCCAGTCCATGCGCCTGGTGGGGCAGCAAAGCGTGCAGTTGCACGGCGGCATTGGCGTGACGGACGAGTACATCATCAGCCACTACTTCAAAAAGCTCACCCAGCTGGAAATGAGTTTTGGCGACAGCTTGCACCACTTGGGCCAAGTGTCTGAGCGCATGCAAGACACGGCGGGCGTCTTCGCCTGAAATAAAGCCTCTCGCCAAACCCTGGCCGCGCTGGCGGCTAGGTGCTCAGCGCGAGGCTCTCCGCCAGCAGCCTGGAGGTGCGCGGCACATGCGCCATCAAAAACTCCATTTGGTCGGCCAAGATGCGGCGGTTGCGCAAAATAAAGTCTTCCCACAGGCTGGGCACGTAAGGGGCGTAAAGCAGCGGCATGCGCGCTTGCTCAGGTGTGCGGCTGCTTTTGCGGTGGTTGCAGCTGCGGCAGGCGGTGACCACGTTCATCCAGGTGTCCACACCGTTTTGTGCAAAGGGAATGATGTGCTCGCGCGTGAGCTCTGTCTCGTGAAAGTCTTGGCCGCAGTAAGCACACACATTGCGGTCGCGGATGAACAGTTTGCTGTTGGTCAACCCCGGGCGCAGATTGAAAGGGTTGATATTGGGCACACCCCGGGTACCAATGATGCTGTTGACCCGAATTTGCGACTGCTCGCCGGTGCGGGCATTGTGGCCACCGCGAAACACAGCGACTTCGGCACCCACCTCCCAGCGCACCTCGTCCGCAGCGTAATGCAGCACGGCTTGCTCGAGGCTGATCCACGACTGCGGCAGCCCTTGGGCAGAAAGCTTCAAGACCTTCAAGCGACAACCTCCATGTGAATGGGAACGGCATCAAAGGCCCCGTCAAGCGTGATGGGTCACCACCGAACACGCTAGATCAAGGTTGACTTCAATATAACGCGAAATGACGACCCGCCCGTGACAGCCTGTGCTTGACCCTGCGCTGGCCAACCCGTGCCGCACAAAAACGATAATCACAGCCATGAGAGTCTTCCGCGGTTTCCACCACCCTGAACTGGCCCGGCCGTGCGCGCTGACCATTGGCAACTTTGACGGCGTGCACCGCGGCCACCAGGCCATGCTCGCTTTGCTCAAAAACGAGGCCCAGCACCGGGGGCTGCCTTCCCGGGTCATGATTTTCGAGCCCCATCCCCGAGAATACTTTTCGCCTGGCACCGCGCCAGCCCGCATCTCCACGCTGCGCGACAAGCTCACCGAGCTGTCCCGCTGCGGGGTGGACGAGGTGGTGGTGCTGCCTTTCAATCAAAGCCTGGCCAGCCAAAGCGCGCAAGGCTTTATTGACGACGTGCTGCTGCGCGGCTTGCAAGTGCGCTACGTGCTGGTGGGCGACGATTTTCAGTTTGGCGCCAAACGCGCGGGCGACTACGCCATGCTCGATGCGGCGGGCGAGGCCGCCGGTTTTGATGTGGCCCGCATGAACAGCTACGAGGTGCGCGGCGTGCGCGTGTCCAGCTCGGCAGTGCGCGACGCCTTGGCCGCCGGGCGCATGGACTTGGCAGCCAGCTTGCTGGGGCGGCCCTATTCCATCTCTGGCCATGTGGTGCATGGCCGCAAGCTGGGGCGAGAGCTGGGCTTTCGCACACTGAACATTGAATTTAGGCACCACAGGCCAGCCGCGTCAGGCATTTTTGTGGTTCGCACGCACGGCCTGGGCCCCGCGCCCGTGGACGGTGTGGCCAGCTTGGGCGTGCGGCCCACGGTGGAAGACGCCGGCCGGGTCTTGTTGGAGGTGCATTGCCTGACTTGGCCCATCCCGGCGCGGGCCGAAGGTGAGCCACAGGCGGGGCTGGACATTGCCTACGGTAAAATTGTTCGAGTGGAACTGCTGACCAAATTGCACGATGAGCTGAAGTACGAGGGCCTGGACGCCTTGAAAATCGGCATTGCCAAAGATTGCGATGACGCCCGCGCCTTTTTTGCCGCCCTGTCCGCGCCCCACAGCCTCCAGAGCCTACGCGAGCGAATTTAAGCTAGCCACCCACGATCGCCCCCCATCGACAGGCTCAGGGCGAACGCACAGGCAGCCCCCGTGCCACCTCTTTTTAGCACCCGCACATCGGGTTGAGCTTGTCGATGCCCTCGCCCCCAACCATGTCCGACCAACCCACCGATTACCGCAGCACCCTCAACCTGCCAGACACGCCCTTTCCCATGCGGGGCGATCTGCCCAAGCGTGAACCGGCCTGGGTGCAAGCCTGGAACGAGCAAGGCCTGTACAAAAAACTGCGCGATGCCCGCCAAGGCGCCCCCTTGTTTGTGCTGCACGATGGCCCGCCTTACGCCAACGGCAAGTTGCACATTGGCCACGCGCTGAACAAAGTGCTCAAAGACATGATCGTCAAGTCCAAGCAACTGGCGGGCTTTGACGCGCAATACATCCCCGGCTGGGACTGCCACGGCCTGCCGATTGAAAACGCCATTGAAAAGCTGCACGGTCGCCAACTCTCCAGAGACGACATGCAGGCCAAAAGCCGTGCTTTCGCCACCGAACAAATCGGCCAGCAGCGCGAAGACTTCAAGCGCCTGGGCGTGCTGGGCGACTGGGAGCGGCCTTACCGCACCATGGACTTTGCCAACGAGGCCGGTGAAATTCGCGCCTTCAAACGCGTCATCGAGCGCGGTTTTGTCTACCGGGGCTTGAAACCCGTGTACTGGTGCTTTGACTGCGGCTCCTCCTTGGCCGAGTTTGAAATTGAATACGCCGACAAGAAAAGCGACACGCTGGACGTGGCTTTTGAGAGCGACGACGCCAGCCATCTTGCCGCCGCCTTTGGCTTGCCCAGCTTGCCTGCGGGCAAAACCGGCTTTGCCGTCATCTGGACCACCACCGCCTGGACGATCCCGGCCAACCAGGCGCTCAACGCCCACCCTGAACTGGTTTACGCCCTGGTGGACACACCCAAGGGCTGCTTGGTGCTGGCCGAGTCCCTGGTGGACAAATGCCTGGAACGCTTTGGCTTGAACGGCACAGTGTTGGCCACTGCCAAGGGCGCACAGCTGGGCGGCCTGAATTTCCGCCATCCTCTGCACGACCTGGACGCAGGCTACAAGCGCCTGTCGCCCGTCTACCTCGCCGAGTACGTGAGCGACACCGACGGCACCGGCCTGGTGCATTCCTCGCCCGCCTACGGGGTGGACGACTTCAACTCCTGTGTGGCGCACGGCGTGAAGGTCGAGGACATCCTCAACCCGGTGCAAGGCAATGGCGCCTACGCGGCCGAGTTCCCGCTGTTTGGTGGCCAGCACATCTGGAAGGCCATTCCCGCCATCATGGACGCGCTCAAGCTCGCCGGCCGCCTGATGAGCACCGTGGGCATCACGCACAGCTACCCACATTGCTGGCGCCACAAAACGCCGGTGATTTACCGCGCCGCGGCCCAGTGGTTCATTCGCATGGACGAAGGCGAAGGCGTGTTCACCCAGGACAAAGCGCCCAAAACCTTGCGCCAACTGGCACTGGACGCGATTGAGCAGACCGAGTTCTACCCCGAAAACGGCAAAACACGGCTGCGCGACATGATCGCCAACCGGCCCGACTGGTGCATCTCGCGCCAGCGCTCCTGGGGCGTGCCCGTGGCGTTTTTCTTGCACAAAGACTCCGGCGAGCTGCACCCACGGACCATGGCCATCTTGGACCAGGCCGCAGAGATTGTGGAAAAAGGCGGCATAGAGGCCTGGAGCCGCGTGACGGTCGAAGAAATTTTGGGTGCAGAAGATGCACCGCACTACACCAAGAGCACAGACATTTTGGAGGTCTGGTTCGACTCCGGCTCGACCTTCTGGCATGTGCTGCGCGGCAGCCACAAAAACGCCTACGCCGTGCCGCCCTTCCACAGCCAAGGCCCGGAGGCCGACTTGTACTTGGAAGGCCACGACCAGCACCGGGGCTGGTTCCACAGCTCGCTGCTGCTGGGCTGCGCCCTGTTCGACCAGGCGCCTTACCGCGGCTTGCTCACCCACGGCTTTGCCACCGACGGCCAAGGCCGCAAGATGAGCAAAAGCCTGGGCAACACGGTGGAGCCGCAAAGCGTGACCAGCAAATTGGGCGCCGAAATCGTGCGCCTTTGGGTGGCGTCCACCGACTACTCGGGCGACCTCAACATCGACGACAAGATCCTGGCCCGCGTGGTCGACGCCTACCGCCGAATCCGCAACACCCTGCGGTTTTTGCTGGCCAATGTGAGCGACTTTGACCCGGCCCAACACAGCGTGCCCGACAGCGAGCTGCTGGAAATCGACCGCTACGCCCTGGCCCGCGCGGCCGAGCTGCAGGCCGAGATCTTGGCGCACTTTGCGGTGTATGAGTTTCACCCCGTGGTCTCCAAGCTGCAGATTTACTGCTCGGAAGACCTGGGCGCGTTTTACCTCGACGTGCTCAAAGACAGGCTCTACACCACCGCGCCCCACAGCCTGGCCAGGCGCAGCGCGCAAACGGCGCTCTACCGCATCACGCACGGCATGCTGCGCTGGATGGCGCCGTTTTTGTCCTTCACGGCCGAAGAGGTGTGGCAAGACTTTGGCGGCTCGGAGTCCATTTTCTTGGAAACCTTCAGCGCCTTGGGCACACCCGATGCCGCCTTGCTGGCCAAGTGGGGCCGCATCCGCCAGTTGCGCGACGCAGTCAACAAAGACATAGAGGCCGTGCGCGCCGAGGGCCGCGTGGGCGCGTCGCTGCAAGCCGATGTGAGCTTGCAAGTGAACGCCCCAGACCATGCGCTGCTGGCCTCCTTGGGGCCTGACCTTAAGTTTGTGTTCATCACCTCTGCGCTGCGGCTGAGCCTGGGCGAGACCCTGGCCGTGAGCGTGTCACCCAGCACCAGCCCCAAGTGCGAGCGCTGCTGGCATTACAGCGACACCGTGGGCCAAGACCCGCAGCACCCCACGCTGTGCGGGCGCTGCAACAGCAACCTTTTTGGCGCGGGTGAAGTCCGCCGTGTGGCCTGATGGCACGCGCACCCGCCAAAAAAACCAGCACCGCCAGCGGCATGCTGCCCTGGCTGGCGCTGGCCCTGTTGCTGCTCATCGCCGACCAGTTCACCAAGGTGCTGATCCTGGGTGCCTACCAGCTCGGCGACGCCACCCGGGTGACCGAGTTTTTCAACATCGTGCGAGTGCACAACTCGGGCGCCGCCTTTTCGTTTTTGGCCGGCGCCTCCGGCTGGCAGCGCTGGTTCTTCACCGCCGTTGGCGTAGGCGCAGTCGGCTTCATCATTTACCTGCTGCGCGCCCACCCTGGCCAGCGCCTGTTCAGCTTTGCGCTGGCCTGCATCTTGGGCGGCGCCATAGGCAACGTGATAGACCGGCTGCTGCACGGCTATGTGGTGGACTTTCTTGATTTCCATTGGGCCGGCTACCACTTTCCCGCCTTCAACGTGGCCGACGCCGCCATCAGCGTGGGCGCGGCTTGCCTCATCCTCGACGAGTTGCTGCGGGTGCGGCGCGGGCGTTAAATGCTCGCGCGCTGAGCGCTTGTGATGAACAGCCCGAGCCTGGACCGCAGCCCCTTGCTTTTTTAACCACACCTGGAACTGCACCATGAACATCCCTCAAATGCTTGGACAAGTACTGCAAGGCAGGGTGGCCATCGTCACCGGTGCGGCCCAGGGCATAGGCCACACCTACGCATTGGCGCTGGCGCGCGCCGGAGCGCAGGTGGTGTGCGGCGATGTGCTCGATTGCACAGACGTCGTCAAAGACATCCACGCCGAGGGTGGCCAGGCTCTGGCGGTGCATGTGGATGTGACCTCGACGAGCTCGGTCGCTGCCATGGTGCAGGCTTGCTTGGACGCGTTTGGCCGCATTGACGTTCTGGTCAACAACGCCGCGATTTTTGGCAACCTCTCGCTCAAGCCTTTCGAAGAAATTGATTCGGCCGAGTGGGACCGTGTGATGGCAGTCAATGTGCGGGGGCCTTTTGAGTGCGCCCGCGCCGTCAGCCCGGTGATGAGGCGGCAGAATTACGGCAAGATCATCAACGTGGCCTCGGGCACCGTGTTCAAGGGCACGCCCTTATTTCTTCACTACGTCAGCTCCAAGGGGGCGGTTGTGGCCATGTCGCGTTGCCTGGCGCGCGAGCTGGGCAGCCACAACATTTGCGTCAACACCATTGCCCCGGGGCTCACGCTCAGTGCCAAGGTGGTGGCCAATCCCGATTGGCAAGGTGACATTGGCTCGGGCATCGTGGCCTCGCGGGCGATCAAGCGCGAACAACTGCCTGATGACCTCTCAGGCACCTTGGTGTACCTGGCCAGCGCGGCCAGCGATTTTGTGACTGGCCAGGTGATCGTGGTCGATGGTGGCTCGGTGACCCACTGAGCCTTGCCCCTGCGCTGCTTCGCCAACAAGGTGGCTGAAGTCACTGCCTTGAAGCGAGTGAATACCTTTCAACAGACACAAGACCCTTTATGAAACTGGCCCGATTCAACGACCACCGACTGGGCCTGCTCCAGGGCGAGGTGCTGACCGATGTGACCGCCGCACTGGCGCATTTGCCCAGCGCACGTTACCCCTTCCCCAGGCACGACATCTTCATCGAGCACCTGCCTTTTTTACAGCCCTTCATTGAAGAGTGCGCCCAAAACGGGCAGACCCACGCCCTGCAAGACGTCAGCTTGCTCAGCCCCGTGGCCAATGTGGGCAAGGTGGTGGCCGCGCCCGTGAATTACCAGCGCCACATGGAAGAGGTGCTGGCCCAGCGCGACATTCACCACGGCAACTTGATCCATGAAATCCACAAGGCCGGGCTGTTCTTAAAAGCCAGCAGCTCCGTCATAGGCGCGGGCCACGCCATTGAATTGGTGCACACCGACCGCCGCAACGACCACGAGGTGGAATTGGCCGTGGTCATAGGCAAGGCAGGTCGAGGTGTTCAATTGCAAGAGGCTCTCTCGCATGTGGCCGGCTACTGCATTGGCCTGGACATCACCCTCAGAGGCCCAGAAGAGCGCAGCCTGCGCAAGTCGCCCGACACCTACACCGTGCTGGGGCCTTACCTGGTCACGGCCGACGAGCTGGGCGACCCTGGCGCACTGGACTTGTCCTTGCATGTGGGTGATGAGCTCAGGCAGCAGGCCAACACCCGTGAGTTGATTTTGGGGGTGGCCGAGCTCATCGTGTTTGCGTCCAGCTTTTACACCTTGCACCCGGGCGATGTGCTGATCACAGGCACGCCGCAGGGCGTGGGTCCGATCGTGGCCGGCGACACGCTGCACGCGCGTATCCAAGGCATAGGCGCCATGTCTGTGCGGGTGGCGGCAGCGGCTTGATCGGACTGCCCGGGGGAATCCCCGAATTGCTCCTTCCCCCTCTGGGGGAGGGCCGGGGTGTGGGCATCGCGTTGCACCATCTTTGCCTCACGCGTACCCCCCTCCCCAGCCCTCCCCCCAGAGGGTGGAGGGAGCAGGACAAAACTCCCCGAATTGCTCCCTCCCCCCTGGGGGAGGGCCGGGGTAGGGGCATCGCGCTGCACCATCTTTGCCTCACGCGTACCCCTCTCCCCAACCCTCTCCCCAGAGGGGCGAGGGAGCCAAGACAAGCTCAGGCCGACGGCCCGCCCAAGAACGCAACCAGCACCAAGGCCGCCTCCAAGGTAAAGCGACCCTCTTGCAAGCGCTGCACCAACTCTGAGGGACTCAGCCGCTCAAAGGCATGGACCTCGCCGTCTTGGTTGCAAGGCAACACGCCCTCGGGCACGGTGCAGGCATACCAATGCAAGGTCTCGCGCATGTAGCCCATGCCGCCCGCATCCGAAGTAGCTTGCTGCACCGACAGGCTGCCGCCAAAACGCAGCTGCTGCAACTGCGTCAGGTGCAAGCCGGCTTCCTCCCAGGTCTCGCGGGCCAAAGCACCAGCCAGGCCGTCATTCGCACTGACCATGCCGCCCATCAGCGTGTCGTTCATGCCCGGGTCATTGGGCTTGTTCAGGGCGCGTTGCTGCACCCACACAGACCCGTCGGGGCACTGGCCGACCAAGTGCACCGCCTGGGTCTGCAAGCCCAATGGTCGCACCGCAGCGCGCTCAATCTGGCCGAGTTCGTGGCCCGCATCGCTCACCACCGACAAGAGCTCGTTGCGCCATGGCCCGGCCAACAGCGCCTGGCGCATGAATTGCGCCAGCTCAGCCAAGCCGGTCGAGTCTTCTGCCGTGCAATGCACTTGGCTTGATGAGGCTTCAAAAAAACGGCTGCCGCCCGCGGCCGCCATTAGGCTGAGCCACTCGGGCTGCACCGAGCCCACGGCTTGGCCGCGCCAGCACAGCGACAGCCGAGGGCGCGGCGGTGGCTGCTGGGCCTGAAGGGCCAGGCGCTGCAGCCACTGGGGCGACAAGCCCCGCTCGCTCATGGATGGATCATGGAATGAGGATGGTGCAGCCCGTGGTCTTGCGCGCTTCGAGGTCGCGGTGAGCGCTTGCCACGTCGGCCAGCGCGTACTGCTGGTCGATCTGAATTTTCACTTGACCACTGCCGACCAAGGCAAACAACTCGTCGGTGATCGACTGGCTGGACTCGCGCGTGGCCAAGTGGGAGAACAAAGTGGGGCGCGAGGCGTACAAAGAGCCTTTGCCCGCCAGCACATTGATGTCAAAGGGCGGCACCTTGCCCGAGGCGTTGCCAAAGTTGGCAATCAGGCCAAAGGGGCGCAGGCAGTCCAGCGACTTCATGAAGGTGTCGGCCCCCACCGAGTCATACACCACCTTGACGCCTTGGCCGCCTGTGATGTCTTTGACGCGGGCGACAAAGTCTTCTTTGGCGTAGTTGATGACGTGGCTGGCACCATGGGCCTTGGCCATCGCGCATTTTTCATCCGAGCCGGCCGTGCCAATGAGCTGCAAACCCAGGGCCCGCGCCATTTGGCAGGCGATCAGGCCCACGCCGCCGGCGGCCGCATGAAAGAGCACAAAGTCGCCCGCCTGCAAGCCCGCCTGCGGCAGGGTGCGGTGCAGCAGGTAATGCGCAGTCAAGCCCTTGAGCATCATGGCGGCACCGGTTTCAAAGGAAATGCTGTCAGGCAGCTTGCACACCGTGCGAGCCGGCATGACGCGGGCCTCGCAATAGCTGCCGGGCGGCTGGCTGGCGTAGGCGGCGCGGTCACCGACTTGCAGGTGCGTCACGCCCTCGGCCACGGCCTCGACCACGCCAGAGGCTTCCATGCCCATGCTCAGTGGCAAGGGCATGGCATACATGCCTGTGCGCTGGTAGACGTCGATGTAGTTCAGGCCCACGGCCTTGTGGCGAATGCGAATCTCACCAGGCCCGGGCTCGCCCACGGGAGCGTCGACCAGTTTCATTTGCTCGGGGCCGCCGAACTGCTCTATGCGCACCAGCTTGCTTGTCATTGGACTCATTTTTTTCGATCTCCTGTTTTGAATGGAATGGGCTTGCCTTCAGGCTCACAGCGCTGCGACAGGCGAGATGTTGACACGAAACGGTGATGCTCGCCCGACGCATGCGAGACGATGCAAGGAGGAAGCAATGACGAAGAGGCCACGAAGCAGTGACGAAGTCGCTACAGTCCTGTCATGTCTGCGCGCCTGTCCCCGTCCACCTTGGTCTTGCTCACCCTGCCACCCTTGCTGTGGGCTGGCAATTCCATGGTGGGCCGGTGGATCCACGAGCAAGTGCCGCCCATGACGCTGAACCTGCTGCGCTGGGCCCTGGCTTTTTTGATTTTGCTGCCACTGGCGCACCGCGTGCTTCGCCCGGGCAGCGTGCTCTGGCCGCTGTGGCGGCGCATGGCGGTGTTGGGCCTGCTCAGCATTGGCGCCTACAACGCGCTGCAGTACCTGGCCTTGCAAACCTCCACGCCCATCAACGTCACGCTGGTGGCGTCTTCCATGCCGGTGTGGATGCTGATCATGGGCCGCTTGTTCCACGCCGAGCCCGTGCGCGGCCGGCAAATCGCTGGCGCCATGCTGTCCATCGCTGGCGTGGTGCTGGTGCTCAGCCGGGGCGAGTGGGAGGTGTTGACGCAGTTCCGGCTGGTGCCTGGCGACGGCTACGTGCTGCTGGCCACCATGGCCTGGGCGGTGTACAG
This sequence comes from Polaromonas sp. YR568, assembly GCA_945878995.1. Lineage (GTDB taxonomy): Bacteria > Pseudomonadota > Gammaproteobacteria > Burkholderiales > Burkholderiaceae_C > Polaromonas. The sequence goes on from CAMCUN010000006.1 coordinate 43,722, forward strand.
CTGGATGCTGGCGCGGCCCGTGGAGCCGGCCGAGTTGCGCGGCGACTGGTCGGCTTTTTTGATAGGCCAGATCTTGTTTGGCCTGGGTTGGTCGGCCTTGTTTGCCGGGGCCGAATGGGCGTTCACGCCGGCACACATCGCCTGGAGCTGGCCGGTGGCCGCCGCCATTGCGTTTATTGCCGTGGGCCCGGCGGTGGTGTCCTACCGCTGCTGGGGCGCGGGCATACAACGCGTGGGGCCGCAGCTGGCGGGGTTTTTTGCCAACCTCACGCCGCTGTTTGCCGCCCTCATGTCGACGTATTTTCTCAATGAGGCGCCGCGCCTGTACCACCTGCTGGCTTTTGTGCTCATTGTGGGTGGGATTGTGGTGTCATCCAAGCGCTGAGCCGTGGGCACAGTAGCGCAACAAAAGACCGGCTGACGCTCAGAAAGTCCCTGGGTAAGCCCCGCCGTCGAGCAACACATTTTGGCCCGTGAAGTAGCTCGCCTGCTGGCTGCACAAGAAGGCGCAGAACTGGCCAAACTCCTCGGGCGTGCCAAAGCGCTGGGCGGGCACAGACTTGCGGCGGGCATCAGTCACCTCGTCCACGCTTTTGCCGCTTTTCTCGGCGTTGGTGGCAAAGTTGCTTTTCAGGCGGTCGGTGTAAAACGCACCCGGCAGCAAGTTGTTCACCGTCACACCTTTTGCTGCGATGTGGCTGCGGGCCATGCCGGCCACAAAGCCCGTGAGGCCTGAGCGGGCGCCGTTGGACAGGCCCAAAATGTCAATGGGCGCCTTCACGGCGCTGGAGGTGATGTTGACAATGCGGCCAAAACCGCGCGCGGCCATGCCGTCCACCGTGGCCTTGATCAGCTCAATGGGCGTGAGCATGTTGGCGTCCATGGCCTTGATCCAGGTGTCGCGGTCCCATTGCCTGAAGTCGCCCGGGGGCGGCCCGCCCGCGTTGGTGACCACGATGTCAAAGTCTTTTCTCAGCGCAAACACCATGGCACGGCCTGCGCTGCTGGTGATGTCGGCGGCCAGCGCCTGCACCTGCGCACCTGCACTGGCCTGGGTTTGAAGTTGACCGGCGGCGTCCTCCAACGCCTCTGCGCCCCGCGCAACGATGAGCACATTCACCCCTTCTTTGACCAAAGCCTGCGCGCAGCCATAGCCCAAACCCTTGCTTGCGCCGCACACCAGCGCCCACTTGCCTGCAATGCCTAAATCCATGAAGTTTCTCCAAGTTAGCAGTTAATCGGGCAAGGGCGACGCCTTGCTCCGGGTGAACACATAAATACCCGCCAGCACCAAGACCGTGCCGGCCAACACCCATGGCGTCAAGGGCTCGCCCAGCAGCAAGGCCCCCATCAGCATGGTCGACAAGGGGCCTATCATGCCGACCTGCGAGACCAGCGCCGGTCCCAAGCGCTCCATGGCCATCATGATCATGAGCACAGGCGCGACGGTGCACACCAAGGCGTTGATGAGGGACAAACCCAAGACCTCGGGCACCACCACCGCAGCCGACAGAGGCCGCAACACGATGAACTGCACCACACAACACAGGCATGCCACCGAGGTGGCCAGCCCCACCAGGCGCAAAGAGCCCAGGCGCTGCACCAATTCACCGCTGTACACCAGGTAGACGGCATAGCTCAGCACGCTGGCAAAAACGAGCGCCGCGCCCAGCACGGCGTGCGGGCCCTGCAGCTGTATCTCGTGTGCAAACACCAGCACGACGCCGGCATAACTCAGAAACAGGCCCAAGATCTGCCAGCCGGTGATGCGGCGCTTGAAAAACAGCAGGCCCAATACCAGCACCAAGGTGGGGTTGAGGTAGAGGATCAAGCGCTCCAAAGACGCTGAGATGTATTGCAGACCCAAAAAATCCAAAAAACTAGACAGGTAGTAGCCCACCACCCCCAAGAACACCACGCTGAGTTGGTCGCGGCGGCTCAGGCGCGCTTGGCCTCGGCCTGCCCACCAGGCCATGGCCACAAAAAAAGGCAGCGCAAACAACATGCGATACATGATGAGCGTGACCGCATCCACGCCGTGGCGGTAAGCGAGTTTGACAATGATGGCTTTGCCACTGAAGGCGATCGCGCCCAAAGCCGCCAAGGCCAAGCCGGCCGCACGGCCTGAGGAATTGCCGTGGGCCAAAAGGGAGGGCGTGCTCATGTTTGGATTGTCTCAGAGCCCATCTCAGAGCCGCCACGCCCAGTGGTTGCTAGGCTGGAGGCACGCGATGCAAAAAGGCGCCCGAGGGCGCCTTTTTGCAGCCGCTCAACCGGCTTAATCTTCCACAAAAGCTTCTTTGCGCTTGTTCTTCACCGCAGGCAAGAGCACGATGACCAACAACAAGGCAGCGACTGCCAACAAGCTGGCCGACAGCGGACGGGTGACAAACACGCTCCAGTCGCCGCGGGACAGCAGCATGGCGCGGCGCAGGTTTTCTTCCATCATGGGGCCCAAAATAAAGCCCAAGAGCAAAGGCGCAGGCTCAGCCCCGAGTTTGATAAAGAGGTAGCCAATCACACCGAAAATCGCCACCATCCAGATGTCAAAGGTGTTGTTGTTGGTGGAGTACACACCAATCGCACAGAACAGCACAATGGCCGGGAACAGCCAGCGGTAGGGCACAGACAGCAGCTTGATCCACATGCCAATCAAGGGCAGGTTCAAAATCACCAGCATGGCATTGCCAATCCACATGGAGGCGATCAGTCCCCAGAACAACTCCGGATTGCTGGTCATCACCTGCGGGCCGGGCTGGATGTTGTGGATGGTCATGGCACCCACCATCAGCGCCATCACGGCGTTGGGGGGAATGCCCAGGGTCAGCAGCGGGATGAAGGAGGTTTGCGAGCCGGCGTTGTTGGCCGATTCAGGCGCGGCCACACCGCGAATATTGCCCTGCCCAAAGGGCACCTCACCGGGGCGCAGCTTGGTCTTTTTCTCGATGGTGTAGGCCGCAAAGGCCGACAGCAAAGCCCCGCCGCCGGGCAAGATGCCCAGGGCCGAACCCAGGGCCGTGCCGCGCAGCACGGCGGGAATCATGTTCCTGAAGTCCTCGCGGGTGGGCATGAGGCCGGTGACCTTGGCCGTGAAGACCTCGCGGTCTGTCTCATCCTTGCCCAGGTTCATGATGATCTCGCCGTAGCCAAACACGCCCATGGCAATCACGATAAAGCCAATGCCGTCGGTCAACTCAGGCACGCCAAAACTAAATCGCGCCACGCCGGAGTTCACGTCGGTGCCCACCAGGCCGAGCAACAAGCCCAGCAAGATCATGCACACGGCCTTGATCAGCGAGCCCGAGGCCAGCACCACGGCGCCAATCAAGCCCAGCACCATCAGTGAGAAATATTCGGCAGGGCCGAACTTGAAGGCGACTTCGGTCAGCGGCGCGGCAAAGGCCGCCAAAATCAAGGTGCCCACGCAACCGGCAAAAAAGGAACCCAAGCCGGCTGCTGCCAGCGCCGGGCCCGCTCGGCCTTTGCGGGCCATTTGGTAGCCGTCAATCACCGTCACCACCGAGGATGACTCCCCCGGCAAGTTGACCAAGATGGCGGTGGTCGAGCCACCGTATTGCGCGCCGTAGTAAATACCGGCCAGCATGATCAGCGCCGACACAGGCGGCAAAGCGTAGGTGGCGGGCAGCAGCATGGCGATGGTGGCCACCGGGCCAATGCCAGGCAACACGCCAACCAGGGTGCCCAAGACGCAGCCAATCAAGGCGTAAAGCAGGTTGATGGGCGTGAAAGCCACGCCAAAACCCAGAGAAAGATTCGCTATGAGATCCATGTTCTTATGTCCTGCTGACCGGGGTCAGGCGGTGAAGTAAGCGGGCCAAACGGGAAACTGCAGCCTGAGCAATTTGACAAAGGCCAAGTAGCTCAAGACCGCCAAAAAAGTAGCCAAGAAGAACGTGGGTTTGATCTTCATGCCTTTTTCGGCCAAGCTGGCCACGAAGGTCAGCGCATAAATGCCCAGCATCAGGCCCATTGGCTTGAGGCCAATCGAAGGCAAGCCGCCCAGACAAACACCAAAAATCACGTTGGCCGAGATGATGAAAAACAAGGGCTTCCAGGCCCACTTGCCAATTTTGTCACCGTCCACGGCCTCCACCACCAGGGCTTTGAAGGTCTCGATGGTGCCCAAGACGGCCAGCATGATGCCCAGCAGCATGGGAAAGTAGCCCGGCCCCATGCGCGCGCCTGTGCCCAGTTTGTAAGTGGTCGCACCCCAGGCGAAGGCAATGCCCACGGCCATGAACATGAGACCGGAGAAAAAGTCTTTTTGACTCTTGATCTGCACGGTGTGGTCTCCCAGCGATAAGTTAAAAACTCATGTATTGTGCCCTCACTGTGGGCCTATCTGGCATGTGGCTTACACCTACTGCGCCGGGCGGGCAATCACCCAGCGCGCGCCCAGGGTTTGAGCATCCGCAGCCATTTCGGGGCAGGCAAGCCCCAAAGGGTGGCAATGGCATCGGCACGGCGCACCAATACGGAGCGCTCGGGTCGGCTGGCCTGGCGTTGGGCCAGCACCACAGTGTTGCCCTCGCGGGTGGGGCCAAAGGCCCACACCGCCTGCTCGCCAAAGGCCGCCACCATTTGGCCTATGGAGCGCTCAAAACTGGCGTCGCGCCCAAACAGGTTGACCGTCATCACCCCCTCGTCGGTGAGCAGGCGCCGGCAATCGCTGTAAAAAGCCTCGCTGTCCAAGACCGGCGCGGCCGCCTCTTGGTCGTACAGGTCCACCTGCAGCGCATCGACCGTGGCCAGGTGCCGGTCGTGCTTAATTTCGCGGCCTGCATCGGCCAGAACCACCTGCAGGCGCTCGCTGTCGGGCGGCAGCTTGAACCACAGGCGGCAGGCCTGCAGCACCTGCGGGTTGAGCTCCACCGCGGTGGTGTGCATTTTGAGTTTTTTAAAGCAAAACTTGCTCAGCGCACCCGCGCCCAGGCCCAGCTGCATGGCTTTGAGGCCCGCCACCGTGTCCGGTTCGCGAAACAGCAGCCAGGCCATCATGCGCTGCACATACTCCAGCTCAAGGTCAAAAGGCGACTTAATCCGCATGGAGCCCTGGATCCAGGGCGATCCCAGGTGCAGGTGGCGCACCTCGCCATCGTCGGAAAAGCTGACCTCGGGCAAGGCCAGCGGGGAAATGGGACTGCCCATGGGCGGGTTCTTTCTCAGCAAACAACAAGGCCAGGCTGCGGCGAACCATCAAGGCCTGAGCCTCAAAGAGCGCTGCCTGTATCAGCCACTGGCGCCAGCAGCGCGGCCAGCTTAGGGAAGGCAAGAACGGCATTGTCGGCCAGCTGGGCCGCCAATGCGTCCATGGACAGGCCACGCAGCCCGGCCAACTCGGCGGCAATGCGCGGCAGTTCTATGGGCTCGTTGCGCCCCTGGGGCTGGCCTTGGGCACGCTGGGCCGCCGTGCGGTAGAGCCACCAGGGCGGAATGTCGGGAGAATCGGTTTCCAGCACCAGGGCGTCCAAGGGGAGGGTGCTGGCCAACAAGCGCAACTGGCGTGCAGCCTCAAAGGTGAGCGCGCCGCCAAAGCCGAGTTTGAAGCCCAGCGCCACAAAGGCCTGGGCCTGCTGCGCGCTGCCATTGAACGCATGGGCCACGCCGCGCCAGCCGCCGGGCGGGCACAGCTCGCGCAGGTGCTTGAGCAGCCGGTCGGCCGAGCGGCGCACATGAAGAATCACCGGCAGGCCATGGCGGCTGGCCAAGCGCAGCTGGGCACGGTACAGGGCCTCTTGGTGCGTGCGCATGGCGGGGGTCTTGAGCTCGGGGACAAAAAAATCCAGGCCTATCTCGCCCACGGCCACCAAACGCGGATCGCCCGCCTGCTCGGCCAAGGCCCGCTCCAGTTCGGCCAGGTCTTGTGCACCAGCCTGGGGCGCGCACAGCGGGTGAATGCCCAGGGCGTAGCTGTCACCAAAGCGATAGGCCAGCTGACGCACCGCGCCAAAGTGGGCCACCGCCACCGCCGGTATCACGCAGTGCTGCACGCCAGCCTGCCTGGCCCGCTCGCGCACGGCGGCCACGTCATGGGCCAACTCCGGTGCGTCCAGGTGGCAGTGGGTGTCAATCCAAGTCATAACCTGAATCATGCCGCAAGGCGGTGGGCCTTCACTTGTGCAAAAGAGTCCTGAACGTGCTAACGTAATTATTTGATGACTGACAAGCCTGCGTCGCTGAGTCAGCTTACCCCCTGCCGCATTGACGAGGTGACTCGATGAAAAGGCCTTCTCTTTACAGCAGCTCGCGCCGGCCTGGTGCACTCCCTCCAGGCCCGCCGCTCCAGCCACTGGCCCCAGCCCGTGCAGCAGCCTCCCCAGGCCAGTCCACGGCGCGCGGGGCGCCCAGCCCAGCGCCCAAGAACCCATCGCGACTTGGTCGGCTGTGGGTCAAGCTAGACCGCCCCTCCTGGACAGACCACCGCCTTCTGTGGGCGGTGATTGCACTCTTGGCAATGTCCATGGCGCTGACGCAAGGCCTGATGCTCAGCCAGACACCGCGCGCCCTCACGCAAAAAGACATTGACGCGGCGGTGCTCAAAACCCTGGAAACCCAAGTCCTGCCCTCGGCGGCCAGCCGCGCCTACGAAGCCATCCTGCCCTCGGTGGTGCGCGTGATGGCCATGGGCCTGGACAAAGAGGGCAAGCAAGAGCAGCGCAGCGTGGGCACGGGCGTGGTGATTGTGGACAAAGGCATCATCTTGACCAACTTGCATGTGGTGCAAGGCGCGCCCACCATACGCATTGAGTTTGCCGACGGCATGGAGAGCACCGCCAGCGTGATCAGCGTGCAGCCCGAAAACGACCTGGCCGTGCTGCAAGCGCACCAAATTCCGGACGACATGGTTGCCGCTACCATGCGCTCGACCAAAGACTTGGCCCCTGGCGACCAGGTACTGGCCGTGGGCTTTCCCTTTGGCATAGGCCCCTCGGCCTCGGCCGGGGTCATTTCGGGCCTGCGCCGCTCATTTCGCTCGCCCGAGGGCAAGCAAGAAATGACCAATCTCATTCAATTTGACGCTGCCGCCAACCCGGGCAATTCAGGCGGGCCGCTGGTCACCATGGACGGCCAGGTGGTAGGCATAGTCACCGCCATTTACAACCCGTCTTCGCAGCGCACCTTCATAGGCATAGGCTTTGCCGTGCCCATTGAAAACGCGGCCTCGGCCGTGGGCCTGCCACCGTTTTAAATTTCCCCTGAACCCGCCTGGAGAGCGCATGGACACACACCCGCCTTTTTCCGCCGCCAACCCCCGCAGCCCCGTGAATGCCGACACAGCCCAGTTGATGGAGCGCATTCTTTATGAAGTCAAACGCGTGGTGGTGGGCCAAGACCGCTTTTTAGAACGCGTGATGGTGGCCATCTTGGCCCAAGGCCACTTGTTGGTGGAAGGCGTGCCGGGCCTGGCCAAAACGCTCACCATCAAAACCCTGGCCGAGACCATACACGGCCAGTTCAAGCGCATCCAGTTCACGCCCGACCTGGTGCCCGCCGACCTGGTGGGCACGCGCATTTACAACCAAAAAACGGGCGACTTCGCCACCTCACTCGGCCCGGTGTTCACCAACTTGCTGCTGGCCGACGAGATCAACCGCGCCCCGGCCAAGGTGCAAAGCGCCTTGCTGGAGGTGATGCAAGAGCGCCAAGTCACCATCGCCGGCCAAACCCACCCCGTGCCCAGGCCGTTTTTGGTGATGGCCACGCAAAACCCCATTGAGACCGAAGGCACTTACCCGCTGCCCGAGGCCCAGGTGGACCGCTTCATGATGAAGGTGGTGGTGGACTACCCCAGCGACGAAGAAGAGTATGTGATCGTCGAGCGCGTCACCGGCCCCAAGGTCGAGGTCCGTGCCGTGGCCAGCACCGAGCAGCTGGCGGCCCTGCAAAGCGAGTGCCGCAAGGTGTATGTGGACCCCTCGCTGGTGCATTACGCCGTGCGCCTGGTCTCGGCCACGCGCCACCCCGAGCGCCATGGCCTGCCCGAGCTGGCGCGCCTGATCACCTACGGCGCCAGCCCGCGCGCCACCATCAACCTGACCGAAGGCGCCCGGGCGCTGGCCATGCTGCGCGGGCGCAGCTACGCCCTGCCTGAAGACATGAGCGATTTGGTGCCCGACGTGCTGCGTCACCGCCTGGTGCTGTCTTACGAGGCCTTGTCTGAAGGGCTGGACAGCGACGCCGTGCTGGCCAAAATCACCGCCCGCATCACGCCGCCGGCCAAGCCGCTGGAACATGAGCCGCTCGCCGCCTGAGCTGCGCTTGGCCGCCGCATCCACCACAGCCGCCGAATCGGCCGAGCAGGTGCTGCGCCGCCTGGAGTGGACGGTGCTGCGCCGCCTGGACGGCCTGCTCCAAGGCCACCACCGCACGCTGATGCGCGGCAACGGCATGGACCTGGCCGACCTGCGCGAGTACCAGTTGCACGACGATGTGCGCCACATCGACTGGAACGTCACCGCCCGGCTCAGCCAGCCCCATGTGCGGGTGTTCACCGAAGACCGCGAAATGAGCGCCTGGTTTTTGCTGGACCTGAGCGCCTCGCTGGATTTCGGCTCCCACCTGCAGCGCAAAAAAGACCTCAGCCGCGACTTTGTGGCAGTGCTCGCGCGCATGCTCACGCGTGAAGGCAACCGCGTGGGCGCCTTGCTCTACGGCTCGGGGGTGGACACCCGCGTGCCCGCCCGCAGCGGCCGGCCGCAGGTGTTGCAGCTGCTGCACCGGCTGCAGCACCGCCCGCCCCATGCGGGCACGGCCACCCGGCTGAACGAGCTGCTGGAGACCGCCGCCCACCAGCTCAAGCGCCGGGCCACGGTGTTTGTGGTGTCCGACTTCATCAGCGAGCCCGGCTGGGAAAAACCGCTGGGCCAGCTGGCCAGGCGCCACGAGGTGGTGGTGGTGCGCCTGCTGGACCCGCTGGAGCTGGAGCTGCCCAACCTCGGCCTGATCTCCATGCGCGACGCCGAAAGCGGCGAAGTGCTCATGGTGGACACCGGCGACAAAGGCTTTCGCCAGCGCTTTGCGCAGCTGGCCCAGGCACGGGAGGCACAGTTCATGGACGCCATTGTGAAAGCGGGCGTGGATGCGCTGGAGCTGCGCACCGACGACGACCTGCTGGACGCCTTGGTGCGCTTTTGCGCCCTGCGCAAGCGCCGCGTGCAGTCGCGGGCATCGGGCACAGGGCGGGCCTCGGCGTGGCCCACGTCCTCTGCGAGTGCGGCCAGTTAAGCCCGCGTACTAGCCATAACAAAACGTTTGACCCAGACATTTCGGAGCGCCACCTCATGACCTTTCTTTGGCCCGAGTTCCTCTGGTTGCTGCTGATCCTGCCAGCGCTGGTGGTGCTTTACCTGTGGCTGATGGGCCGCAAAAAACAACAGGCCTTGTCCTATGCCAGCTTGCAGTTGGTGCGCCAGGCCTTGGGCGCGTCCAGCTTCAAGCGGCACATCCCGCCTGTGCTGATGCTGCTGGCCCTGGCTGTGTTGCTGCTGGCCGCCGCCCGGCCCTTTGCCGTGGTGCGCCTGCCCTCGCAGCAAGAAACCATCATGCTGGCCATGGACGTCTCGGGCAGCATGCGCGCCACCGACGTGGAGCCCAACCGCCTGGTGGCCGCGCAAAACGCAGCCAAGTCTTTTTTGGCAGAGCTCCCCCGGCACGTCAAGGTCGGCATCGTGGCTTTTGCCGGCACCGCCTCGGTGGTGCAACCCGTCACGCTCAGCCGCGAGGACCTGGTGGCCGCCATCGACAAGTTCCAGATGCAGCGCGGCACCGCCATTGGCAACGGCATGGTGGTTTCATTGGCTGAAATTTTCCCCGATGCCGACATCGACCTGGCCAAAATGCAGTACGGCGGCCAGCCCCGCGGCACCAGCCTGGACGACAAAGCCAAAGCCGGCAAAAAGGTCTATGAGCCGGTGGCGCCCGGCTCCTTCAGTTCGGCCGCCATCATTTTGCTCACCGACGGCCAGCGCACCACCGGCGTGGAGCCCATGGAGGCGGCCAAGCTGGCGGCCGACTACGGCGTGCGGGTCTACACCGTGGGCGTGGGCACGGTGCAGGGTGAAACCATAGGCTTTGAGGGCTGGTCCATGCGCGTCAAGCTCGACGAGGAAACGCTCAAAGCCATTGCCGCCAAAACCCAGGCCGAGTACTTTTATGCGGGCACCGCGCAAGACCTCAAAAAGGTCTACAGCACCTTGGGCTCGCGGCTGAGCATGCAGAAAAAAGAAACCGAAATCTCTGGCCTGCTGGCCTTGCTGGGTGCAGCACTCGTGCTGCTGGCCGGCGGGCTGTCGGTGTGGTGGTTCAAGCGGGTGCTCTAGCCCGGGGATCAAGCTTAAAACCAGTCCCTGAGGACCTGCCTGTCAGGCCTGCAGGCCCGGTGACAGCCGCCCACCCACCAAGCGCAGCTGCCGGCTGCAGCGCGCGGCCAGCGCCTGGTCGTGCGTGACCACCACAAAGGCCGTGCCTTGCTCACGCGCCAGCTTGAGCATCAACTCAAACACGCCCTCGGCGGTGCTGCGGTCCAGGTTGCCCGTGGGCTCGTCGGCCAACACGCAGGCCGGCCGCGTGACCAAAGCACGGGCCAGGGCCACCCGCTGGCGCTCGCCGCCCGACAGCTCTGAAGGCCGGTGCTGCAGGCGCTGGCCCAAACCCACGGCGCTCAGCATGGCGCAGGCCGCCTGCAAGGCCTGGGTCTTGGGGTCGCGGCGAATGAACAGCGGCATGGCAACGTTCTCTGCGGCGCTGAACTCAGGCAACAGATGGTGAAACTGGTAAACAAAGCCCAGGTGCTGGTTGCGCATGCGGCCTTGCTCGGCGGCCGACAAGCTCACCAACTCGCGGCCCATGAGCTGCACCCGGCCCCGGCTGGGCGCGTCCAAGCCACCCAGCAGGTGCAGCAGCGTGCTTTTGCCCGAGCCCGAGGCGCCCACAATGGCCAGGGTTTGGCCGCGCCGCACCTCCAGGTCCACGCCTTGGAGCACCTGCACATCGAGCGGGCCTTCGTGAAAGCCCTTGGCCAGGCCCTGGGCCGACAACACCACAGGCTCATTCATAGCGCAGCGCCTCCGCCGGGTTGACGCGGCTGGCCCGCCAGCTCGGATACAGCGTGGCCAAAAAGGCCAGCACCAAAGAGATCACCGCTATCGGCACGATGTCGGCGGCCAGCGGGTCGCTGGGCATGCGGCTGATGAGGTAAATGTCTCGCGGTAAAAAACTGGCGTTGAGCAGCCGCTCCAGCGCCGGCACGATGACGTCAATGTTCAGCGCCACCAGCAGCCCCAGCCCCAAGCCCGACAGCGTGCCCACCACGCCCACCATGGCGCCTTGCACCATGAACACGCCCATGATGCTGGCGGGGCTGGCGCCCAAGGTGCGCAAAATCGCAATGTCGGCGCGCTTGTCGGTGACGGTCATCACCAGCGTGCTCACCAAATTGAAAGCCGCCACCGCCACGATGAGCGTGAGGATGATGAACATCATGCGTTTTTCAAGCTGAACCGCCGCAAACCAGGTGCGGTTTTGCCGCGTCCAGTCGCGCACAATCAGCGCAGGCGGCAGGCTCACCATGAGCTCGGCGGCCACTTGCCGCGCCTGGTGCAAGTCCTTGAGCTTGAGGCGAATGCCGCTGGGCCCCTCCAGCCTGAAGAGGCGAGCGGCATCTTCTTGGTGCATGAGCACCAGGGCCGAGTCGTATTCAAAATGGCCGGAGTCAAACTGGCCCACCACCGTCATTTGTTTGAGCCGGGGCACCACACCGGCCGGTGTGACCTGCCCGCCTGGGGCAATCAGCGTGATGGCGTCGCCCGCCCGCACGCCCAGCGCACGCGCCAGCTCCGAGCCCAAAATCACACCAAACTGGCCGGGCACCAAGCGGTCAAAGACCTGTTGCTGGCCGTCGGCCAAGTCCGTGACCTGGCCTTCGAGCGCCGGGTCAATGCCGCGCACCATGGCGCCTTTCATGTCCTCGCCGCGCGCCAGCAAGGCCTGCGCGGCCACAAAAGACGCCGCGCCCACCACCTGCGGGTGAGCGCGCAAGGCCTGCAAGGTGGCCCCGAGCTCCTGCACGGCGCCGCCGTCCGAGGCCAAAACCTCGATGTGCGAGATCACGCCCAGCATGCGGTCGCGCACCTCTTTTTGAAAGCCGTTCATCACGCTCAGCACAATGATGAGCGCCGCCACCCCCAAGGCAATGCCCAGCATGGACACGCCAGAGATGAAAGAAATAAAGCCGTTGCGCCGGCTCGCCCGGCCGGCGCGGGTGTAGCGCCAGCCCAGCACCAGCTCGTAAGGCAAAGCCTGAAAGAAAGACATGGTGCGTATTGTGACCAAGGTGTGCGGGCCAGCCCATTGCAGGCCCATGGCCCGCCGCTTCCCGGACAATGCGCGCCATGCTCCCTCTTCATGCCGACGCCTTGCACAGTGGTTTTGCCACTGCCGAGGACGCCCCTCACTTAGTGCTGCCCTTTGCCGCCAGTGAATCTGCCTACTGGTGGCCCACCATGCAAGCCCTGGCTGCGGCCAGCACGCCCCACCTGCGCGCCCTGCTCAAGGGCATGGGCGTGGTGGCCCGTGACGCGGGCCCGGCCACCTCGCTCTCGCCCCCCCACGAGCGCCTGCTGGCCCACGAGCTGGGCTGGCAGGGCAGCCGTGACGGCCTGCTGCCTTGGGCGGCTTGGCAGCAGCGCCAGCTCAGCGGCCAGCCCCCGCAGGGCGCCTGGGCCTGGGTGAACCTGTGCCACTGGGCCATGGGCCGCGAGCACGCCACGCTCAGCGATCCGGCCGCGCTGAATGTGCAAGAGGCCGAGTCGCGCCAACTCTTAGAGGCGATGCGGCCTTTTTTTGAGGAAGACGGCATTGCTCTGCACTACCAGCAGCCGCTGCGCTGGCTGGCCCAAGGCCAGGCCCTGGCGCAGCCCACCGCCTCGCTGGACCGGGTGCTGGGCCGCAATGTCGATGCCTGGCTGCCCGCCACCCCCGAGCTGCGCACCCTCAGGCGCCTGCAAAACGAAATGCAAATGCTGCTCTACACCCACGCTGTGAACGAAGAGCGGCAGCAGCGCCGGCTGCTGCCGGTCAACTCGGTGTGGTTCAGCGGCTCGGGCGAGCTCAGCCCAAACAATACCAGCCTGCCAGCTGCACCGCTCCATGTGGCAAGAACCCTGGCACCCGCGGCCTTGGCCGAAGACTGGCCCGCCTACGCCCAGGCTTGGGCAGAGCTTGATGCCACCGCCATCTTGGCGCTGCTCAAGCGCCAACAAGCCGGCCAAACCGTGCGCCTGAGCCTGTGCGGCGAGCGCGCCAGCCTGACGCTGCAGACTGCACCCAAGGGCCTGCTGGCTCAATTCAAGCAACTCACCCGCAGACCGGCCTGGCCCGGCCTGCTGCAAGGCCTATGAAACTGACCGTTCGCCAAGCCCCGCCGCGCAGCGTGTGGGCGCTCACCCAGGCAGGCGTGCACCCGCTGCTGGCCCAGTTGTACGCCGCGCGCGGCGTGCTCGGCCCCGATGAACTCGACGACGGCCTGGCCCGACTGCTGCCTCCTGCAACGCTCTTGGGCACCCAGGCCGCCGCGGCCTTGCTGGCCGACACCATGGCGCGCGGCCAGCGCATTTGCATCGTGGCCGACTATGACTGCGACGGCGCCACCGCCTGCGCCGTGGGCGTGCGCGGCCTGCGCTTGCTGGGCGCCAGCCAGGTCAGCTACTTGGTGCCCGACCGCGTGGTCGACGGCTACGGCCTCACCTCAGCCATTGCCGAGCGCGTGCAGGCCGCAGGGGCTGACCTGCTGGTGACCGTGGACAACGGCATCGCCAGCCTGGACGGCGTGGCAAGGGCACGCGCATTGGGCCTCAAAGTGCTGGTCACCGACCACCACCTGCCTGCCCTCTTGGCGGGCGCCGTGGTCTTGCCCGAGGCCGATGTGATCGTCAACCCCAACCAGCCTGACTGCAGGTTCCCGAGCAAGTCCATGGCCGGCGTGGGCGTGATGTTTTATGTGCTGCTGGCCTTGCGCGCCGAGCTGCGCCAGCGCGGCGTGTTCGACGCCCAAAGCCAGCCCAAGCTCGACGCCTTGCTGCCCCTGGTGGCGCTGGGCACGGTGGCCGACGTGGTCAAGCTCGACAGCAACAACCGCCGTTTGGTGGCCCAGGGCTTGAAACGCATACGCAGCGGGCACATGCCGCCGGGCTTGGCGGCCTTGTTTGAGGCCGCAGGCCGCCAGTCAAACGCCGCCACCAGCTTTGATTTTGGCTTTGCGCTCGGCCCGCGCATCAACGCGGCGGGGCGTCTGGCCGACATGACCTTGGGCATTGAATGCCTGCTCACCGACGATGCGACCCGCGCGGCCGAGCTGGCCCGCCAGCTCGACCAGATCAACCGCGAGCGGCGCGACATTGAAGGCCACATGCGCGAACAAGCCATGCTGGCGGCCGACGCCATGATCGACGAGGACGAAGAAGCACCGCCCGCCGTCGCCATTTTTGAGCCCGAGTTCCATGAGGGCGTGGTGGGCATCGTGGCCTCGCGCCTGAAAGACCGGCTGCACCGCCCCAGCTTTGTGTTCGCCCCCAGCGCCGCGCCAGGCAAAGGCCACGAGCTCAAAGGCTCGGGCCGCTCGATTCCCGGCTTTCACCTGCGCGACGCGCTGGACCTGGTGGCCAAGCGCCACCCCGGCGTGCTGCTGCGCTTTGGTGGCCACGCCATGGCCGCCGGTTGCACGATTTTGGAGGAGCGCTTTGAAGAGTTTGAGGCGGCCTTGCAGCAAGTGGCCCGCGAATGGCTGGACGCCGCCACGCTCACCCGCCGCTTAGAAACCGACGGCCCGCTGGCCCCCGAATACCGCCGCACCGACGTGGTCGAGGCCTTGCACAAAGAGGTGTGGGGCCAGGGCTTTGCCGCGCCCACCTTCAGCGAAGAGCTCGACGTGGTGTCGCAGCGGCTGGTGGCTGAAAAACACCTCTCGCTCAAGCTCAAACACCAGGGCCAGGCGGTGGACGGCATGTGGTTTGGCCGCACCGAGCCCCTGCCAGCACGCTGCAAGCTGGCCTTCAGGCTGGATGCCGACGAGTGGCAGGGCGTGCGGCGGGTGCGCTTTTTGATTGAGGGCGCCGAGCTGTAAGCCCGCTGCGCCCGCCGTCCGACGACGGCGCTCCCTGCGCACCTACATTTGTGCGCTTGGTTCTTTGCCAGGATGGCAGCCTCATCAAAGGGCTGTCCATGAACACCATCATTTACATCGTTGGGCTGCTTGTCATCATCGGGGGGATCTTGTCTTACTTCGGCTTTCGCTGAAGGTTTGGCAAAGCGGTGGCGCAGCCATGACAGGGCTGTGGCCGCGTTCAGACCCGCTCAACCCCATTTGAACTTAGAGGTCTAAAATCAAGGATGTGAAAGCACGCAACATCCTCAATGCCGACCTGCACTGCCACTCCGTGGTCTCCGATGGCACTTTGACGCCAGAAGCCCTGGCCGAGCGGGCCAAAAACGGCGGGGTCGAGCTTTGGGCGCTGACCGACCACGATGAAATAGGCGGCCAGCACCGCGCTGCGGCGGCCGCCCACGCCCAGGGCATGGCCTACCTCACGGGCACCGAAATCTCAGTCACCTTTGCGGGCGAGACCGTGCACATCGTGGGCCTGGGCTTTGATGCAGACAATGAGCAGCTCAACACCGGCTTGGCCCGCACCCGCGGTGGTCGCACCGAGCGTGCCAGAGAAATGGCCGAGGGCCTGGCCAAGGTCGGCATTCCAGGGGCTTACGAAGGCGCCCTGCCCTTTGTGGGTAACCCAGAGCTGATTTCCCGCACCCACTTTGCGCGCTTTTTGGTGGAATCTGGCGTGTGCAAAGACACCAACGAGGTGTTTCGCCGCTTCCTCACCGAAGGCAAGCCCGGCTATGTGCCTCACCGCTGGGCCAGCTTGTCCCAGGCCGTGCAGTGGATCACGGCTGCAGGCGGCGTGGCCGTGATTGCGCACCCCGCGCGCTACAAATTCACGCCCAACGAGGAATATGCGCTGTTTTCCGAATTCAAAGCCCACGGCGGCCGCGCAGTCGAGGTGGTCACAGGCAGCCACAGCGCGCAGGAATACATCAAGTACGCCGACACCGCCCGCGAGTTTGGCTTGGCCGCCTCGCGCGGCAGTGATTTCCATAGCCCCGCTGAGAGCCACACCGACCTGGGCACCCTGCCCTTTTTGCCGGGCCAGCTGACCCCCGTGTGGGAACTGCTGGAAGACCGCATTCAGTGAGTGTGTTGAGCGCACGCACCGCCCCGGCGCTGGGCGGCGTGGCCATGGTGCTGGCGGCCATGGCCTGCTTTGCCACCCTGGACACCACCACCAAGGTGGCCACGGCCACAGTGCCACTGCTCATGGCGCTGTGGTTTCGCTACTGCTTTCAAGCCGTGGTGACTGCGGGTGTGATGCTGCCCCAACGCGGCTGGGGCATGTGGCGTACCCGCCGCCCGGGCTTGCAACTGCTGCGCGGGCTCTTGCTGCTCGGCAGCAGCGGCATGGCGTTTGTGGGCCTCATGCACATGCCTGTGGCCGAGTTCACGGCCATCGTCTCGCTCTCGCCGCTGGCCATCACGCTGGTGGCGGCCACCGTGCTGGGCGAGCGGGTGTCGCTTGTGCGCTGGCTGCTGGTGGTGGGCGGCTTTGCCGGCGCCATGGTCATCATCCGGCCTGGCCACGAGCAGTTCAGCCCCTACCTGCTGCTGCCGCTGGCCGTGCTGGCCTGCAACACCTGTTTTCAGCTGCTGACCAGAAGCATGGTCAAGACCGAAGACCCTCTGACCATGCACCTCTACACCGGCTGGGTAGGCACGCTGATTTCTTCACTGGCCCTGCCCTGGGTTTGGCAAGTGCTCAGCCCTCTGGAGTGGGGCTACCTGGTGCTGATGGGCTTGACGGCCGCCGTGGGGCATTTTTTGCTGATTCTGGCCTACGGTCGCACCCCGGTGGCCACGCTGGGCCCTTACATTTACACGCAAATTGGCTTTGCGGTATTGGGCGGCTGGTGGGTGTTTGCCCACACGCCAGACGCTTGGGCGCTGGTGGGCATGTGCGTGATTGCCGCTTGCGGCGCGGCGGGTGCCTGGCTGACACTGCGAGAACACCGCTTTCGGCTGGCAGCGCCTGTGTACCCCGCCGAACACTGACAAACTCTGACGCTTTGGCCCAGTACTTTGAAGTTCACCCCGACAACCCGCAAGGCCGCTTGCTCAAGCAAGCGGCGGCCTTGCTGGCGCGCGGCGGCGTGGCAGCTGTGCCCACTGACTCCAGCTACGCCCTGGTTTGTCACCTCGACGACAAACCCGCCGCCGACCGCTTGCGGCGAATCCGCGGCGTGGACGCCAAGCACCACCTGACGCTTTTGTGCCGCGACCTGAGCGAGCTGGCCAACTACGCGCGGGTGGACAACCGGCAGTTCAGGCTGATCAAAAGCGCCACGCCCGGGCCTTACACCTTCATTTTGGAAGCCAGCAAAGAAGTGCCCAGGCGCCTGAGCCACCCTTCGCGCAAAACCATAGGCCTGCGCCTGCCTGACCACCGCAGCTTGCAGGCCTTGCTCGAGGTACACGGCGCGCCCTTGTTGGCCACCACCTTGATCTTGCCCGGCCACAGCGAGCCGCTCAATGATGCGCAGGCCATTCGCGAGGCGCTGGAGCATGAACTCGCCGCGGTGCTCGATGCGGGTGCTTGCCCACTGCAAGCGAGCACAGTGATCGACCTCACGCCCATGGGCACAGGCGGCGAGCCCGAGGTGATTCGCTTGGGTCGGGGCGGGCTGGCGGCCTTGGGATTGGCTTGAGTGCGGCCTCATTCAAGCTGAAACAGGCTAAAACGCGAGAAGATTCAAAAAGCAAGGCCAGCCCCGCAGGCCCTGCGATGGCTTTGCACCCTCTGAGACAATCTTGCAATGGATGTCTCAGAACTGATTCGAACCGTGGCCATTTATGCCTTGCCGGTGGTGTTTGCCATCACCGTGCACGAGGCCGCCCACGGCTATGTGGCCCGCTATTTTGGCGACCCCACGGCCTGGCAACTTGGTCGGGTGACGCTCAACCCCATCAGCCACATTGACCCCCTGGGCACCTTGCTGATGCCGCTGCTGCTGTACTTTGCCACCTCTGGCGGATTTGTCTTTGGCTATGCCAAACCCGTGCCCGTGAATTTTGGCCAACTGCGCCGGCCCAAGCAACACATGGTGTGGGTGGCCCTGGCCGGGCCGGCGTCCAACTTTATTCAAGCGCTGGCCTGGGGGGCCGCGCTGGTGCTGCTGGGCGGCATGGATGTGCGCGAGCCCTTTTTCTTGAAGATGTGCCAGGCCGGCGTGCTGGTCAACGTGGTCATGTGCGTCTTCAACTTGTTTCCACTGCCGCCCTTGGACGGAGGCCGCATTGTGGTGGGCCTCTTGCCCTGGCGGCCAGCGCAACTGCTGGCCCGTGTGGAGCCTTGGGGCTTTTTCATTGTGCTGGGCTTGATGCTCACCGGCGTGGTGACTGCGCTGTGGATGCGCCCCCTCATGGGCCTGAGCTACGACACCTTGACCCTGCTGCTCAAGCCGCTGGCTTGGGCGGTGGGACGCTGAATTCATTTTTTTCAAGAGTACACACCGATGAGCGAACAGCGCGTCCTGACCGGCATCACCACCTCCGGCAGCCCCCACCTGGGCAACTATGTGGGCGCCATTCGCCCCGCTGTGCGGGCCAGCCGGGAGCCCGGCGTCCAGAGCTTTTACTTTTTGGCCGACTACCACGCGCTCGTCAAAGTCGGTGACCCTGCCCGCATTCAGCGCTCCACGCTGGAGATTGCCGCCACCTGGTTGGCGGCCGGACTGGACCCGGAGAAAGTGATTTTTTACCGCCAGTCTGACATTCCTGAGATCCCCGAGCTCACCTGGTTTCTCACCTGCCTGACTGGCAAAGGCCTGCTCAACCGGGCCCACGCCTACAAAGCGCAGGTGGACAAAAACTTAAGTTCAGGTCATGACGCCGATGCTGATGTCACGGCCGGCCTTTTCATGTACCCGGTGCTGATGGCCGCTGACATCTTGATGTTCAAGGCCCACCGCGTGCCGGTGGGGCGCGACCAGATTCAGCATATTGAGATGGCGCGCGACATGGCGGCCAGTTTCAACCACCTGTACGGAGAGCTCTTGGTCTTGCCAGAGGCAGCCATTGAAGCGTCGGTGGCCACCTTGCCCGGCCTGGACGGCCGCAAAATGAGCAAGAGCTACGACAACACCATGGCCTTGTTTGCCCCGCGCGAGGTGCTGCGCAAACAAATTGCCGGCTTGGTGACCGACTCACGCGCGCCTGGCGAAGCCAAAAGCACTGAAGGCTCGGCCTTGTTTGAGATTTACCAGGCTTTTGCCAGTGAGGCGCAAACACAGGCCATGCGCGAGGCCTTTGCCCAAGGCATCTCGTGGGGCGAGGCCAAAAACCAGTTGTTTGATTGCATAGACGCTGAAATTGCCCCCATGCGGGCCAGCTACGAGGCCTTGATGGCGCACCCTGAGAGGATGGAGGACATCTTACAAGCCGGCGCTCGCAAGGCCAGGCAGCTGGCCACGCCCTATATGGCTCAGCTGCGCAGCAGTGTGGGCTTGCGCCGCTTGCAGCAGCCAGCTGACCCAGCTTCCAAAGCGGCCGCCAAAGTCTCGCTGCCCCAGGTCAAGCAGTACAAAGACAAAGACGGGCTTTTTTACGTCAAACTGGTGGACGGGCAAGGCCGGCTGTTGCTGCAAAGCCTGGGCTTTGACCTCCCGCGAGAAGCTGCTCAGCTTGCGCAGGGCCTGCAACAGGGCGACGCTGATGCTCCAAAGCAACATGCGCACCGCTTGATGTCCGTGGACCCGGCACTTCAGCCCGCCTTGCAAGATGCGCTGGATGTCTTACGGCTGCAGAAAACCTCGTAATCTCCAAATAAGTTAACATTTAGAATAAATTTAAACCTATAATTTGTTCTTTAAGAGGCATTTTTAGTTTTAAAACGTCCAAGAAAGTTTCAGATTTTTTCGAACTGTGTGACTCATTGAGCGTCACCATAAGCTCACACGCCATGATCGATTGGAGCGAGAAGCTCGACAAAATGTTAAAAACTCTGAACTTTTGAGCACTATTGTCAGTCACTATCAGTTACGATAATTAATCCTACAACCTAAAAAAACCTGAAATCCATGAGTATTTTTGTCGTAGACGACCACCCGCTGATGCGCGAGGCGGTGGTAATGTTGATTCGGCGGCTGAACAGCAAGCTCAGCGTGGTCGAACTTGACCGCTTGGCGGCAGTGGGGCCAGCGGTGCTGGCCCATGGCATTCCGGAGTTGATTTGCTTGGACCTCAAGCTGCCCGACACCCATGGTGTGTCTGGTGTGCGCGAACTCAAGCTGCAGTTTCCCAATGTACCCATCATTGTGCTGTCGGCCGCTTCGGCCCAGGACTACGAGGACTTGGCCTTGGAAGCGGGCGCACAGGCCTTTATTTCCAAGTCTGCGGGCGGGGTTGAAATTTCAGGTGCGCTACGGGCGCTCTTGCTGGACGAGGAGGGCGAACCCGGCGCCCCACCAGAAAAACTCTCCAAGCGCCAAAAGCAATTGCTGGTGATGCTTGACAAGGGCTTGAGCAACCGAGACATTGCCGACGAGTTACAAATCAGCGAGCACACCGTCAAGGTTCACCTCTGGCGCCTGTTCAGGCGCCTGAACGTCAAGAGCCGCTCGCAGGCCAGTCACTTGGCCAGAACCCAGGGTCTGGTCTAAGCCACACCTGAGTCACACCTGAGCAAAGATGGCGCCCTTCGCTCAGTCAGACACCTTTTGTGACACCCCGCCGAAGCGGCGGTCAGTCTCCACAAACCAGGCAAGAGCACGGTCAAACTCATCGGGCGTGAAGTCTGGCCACAAGACATCGGTGAAGTACATCTCGGTGTAGGCCATTTGCCACAGCAAAAAGTTGCTCACGCGTGACTCGCCGCCCGTGCGCACCAGCAAGTCTGGGTCGGGTGCGTAGGCCATGCTAAAAAAAGGCTGGAGCGCCGCCTCGGTCATGTCAGTGGCAGGCGCGCCCTCATGGGCGGCCTGCCATCTGCCCATGGCCTGCACCAAATCCCAACGGCCGCCAAAATTGGCCGCCACGGTCAAGGTCACGCGGGTGTGGTGAGCGGTGACGGCCTCGGCTTGGGCGATCAGCTTTTGCAACCGCGCATCAAAGCGGCTGAGGTCGCCAATAACTTTGAGCCGCACCCCGTTGCTGTTCATGTCTTTGACCTCTTTTTCGAGGTAAAGCACAAACAAACTCATGAGCGTGGAAACCTCTTCCATGGGCCGCCTCCAGTTCTCGGAGCTGAAGGCAAACAAGGTCACAAAGGGAATTCCGCGGTCAATGGCGTGCTCGACCACCGAACGCACCCGCTTGGCGCCGCTGGCATGGCCAAAGCTGCGGGGTAAACCTCTATTTTTAGCCCAGCGACCGTTGCCGTCCATGATGAAGGCGACATGGCGCGGGACTTTGGCCTCCTGCAAGGACCGGTGGACATGGGGGTCGTTCAAGAGCAGGCCTTGTGAGGAAAAAGCATATGGATGCGACAAATACTCATCATTTTAACAATTACCTGTTGCACGAATGATGCAGCATCAGGCCTTGGGCAAGGTCACGCCCACCTGCCCTTGGTATTTGCCGCCCCGGTCTTTGTAAGAGGTTTCACAGACCTCGTCGCTCTCAAAAAAGAGCACCTGGGCGCAGCCCTCGCCTGCGTAGATGCGCGCGGGCAGCGGCGTGGTGTTGGAAAACTCCAGGGTCACATAGCCTTCCCACTCGGGCTCGAAGGGGGTGACGTTGACGATGATGCCGCAACGCGCATAAGTGCTTTTGCCCAGGCAAATGGTCAGCACATTGCGAGGAATTCGAAAATATTCCAGCGTGCGCGCGAGTGCAAAGCTGTTGGGCGGAATGATGCAGCTGTCGCCATGGAAATCCACAAAGCTTTTTTCGTCAAAGTTCTTGGGGTCCACCACGGTAGAGTGGATGTTGGTGAACACCTTGAACTCGGGCGCGCAGCGGATGTCGTAGCCGTAGCTGCTGGTGCCGTAGCTGATGATTTTTTGCCCGCTCTCGGTGGCCCGCACCTGGGCCGGCTCGAAGGGCTCGATCATGCCGGTGCTCTCGGCCATGCGGCGTATCCACTTGTCGCTCTTGATGCTCACGTGCAAATCCTTTGGCAAGCGTTTTTTAGGGTTAATCAGCAATTGTAGGCAGTGACAGCTGACGGCCGGCCAACACACATTGCTCCACCGCGCGGTCGTCGCCCAGCACAATCAGGCTGAACAGCAGCTCGTCCAGAGTTTGGGCGGCCGAGGAGCGGCGCGCCAACAAGGGCGTGGCCGCCGGGTTGAGCACCACAAAATCGGCCTCGCAGCCGGGCAGCAGGTTGCCTACCAGCCCTTGCAAGCCCAAGGCGCGGGCCGCACCGGCCGTGTGCTGAAACCACAGCTGCTGCGGGCTGAGCGACAAGCCGGTTTTGGTGTGGCCCTCTCGGCCCACCACGTAGGCCGCCAACATGGTGTGAAAAGGCGAAAAGCTGGTGCCACCCCCCACGTCGCTGGCCAGGCCGTACAGGTGACCGGCACGGTCGGCCGCGGCGTAATCAAAAAAGCCGCTGCCCAAAAACAAATTGCTGGTCGGGCACACAGCGGCGGCCGCGCCCGTCTCACGCAGCAGCTGGCGGTCGGTGTCGTCCAAGTGAATGCAGTGGGCATAGACGCTGCGCGGGCGCAGCAGGCCAAACTGCTCGTACACCGCCAAGTAGCTGCGGGCCTGGGGGTGCAAGTCTTGGACCCAAGCGATTTCGTCTTTGTTCTCAGACACATGGGACTGCACCCACACCTCGGGGTAGCGCGCCGCCAACTCTCCTGCCCCGGCCAGTTGCGCGTCGCTGCAGCTGGGCACAAAGCGGGGCGTGATGGCGCAGCCCAGCCGGCCTTTGCCGTGCCAGCGCTGGATCAGCGCCTCGGTGTCCAGCAGGCTTTGCTCGGTCTGGTCGCGCACGCCATCGGGGGCGTGTCTGTCCATCAGGCACTTGCCCGCGATCAAGCGTAGGCCCCGCGTCTGGCCCGCATCCATCAAGGCGTTGACCGAGGCCGTGTGCGAGCTGCCAAAGACCAAGGCCGTGCTCACGCCGTGGCGCTGCAGTTCGTCCAGGAAAAAGTCAGCCACCTCGCGCGCGTGCGCCTCATTGTCAAAGCGGGCTTCTTGCACAAAGGTGTAGTTCTCCAGCCAGGGCAGCAAGCCCTCTGCGGGCGAGCCAATCACGTCCACCTGGGGAAAGTGAATGTGCATGTCCACAAAACCGGGCGCGATCAAGCGGCCAAGCAGGTGCTGCACAGGCACATGGGCAAAGCCAGCTTTGAGCGCCGGCCAGGGGCCTATGGCCAGCACCTCTTGGATGCCCTGCGCGTTGGGGGTGGTGACCAGCAGGCCATCGGCGTCGTAGATGGCCGTGCCGTCGGGCTTGAAATACAGCAAAGCAGCGCGGTAAGCGTTCATGCCTGCAAGGGTAGCGCAAGGCTGAGCCAGCGCAGGCAACCCAAGCCCGTGATCAAGGGGTTTCAGCGCCTTACTGCGCCCCTGGCAAGCTGCCCTGCACACCCTGCACCAGGTAGTTCATGCCCAAAATTTGCGCGTCACTCAAGGCGCTGCGGGCCGCGATCACCACCCGGCCGGTGTTGTCACGCACCGGCTGAGCCCCGGCGGCAAAGGGCTTGAGCCGACCTGCCGCCACGTCTTGCTGGCGGGCCAGCACTTCTTTTTGCACAGCTTGGGGCACCTTGGGGCCAAAGTCTCCCACGCGCACCATGCCTTCTTGAATGCCGCCCCAGAGCTGGCCACTCTTCCAGTCTCCCTGCAACACCGCGCGTGCCCGCTGGGTGTAGTAATCGGCCCACTGGTGGGTCACCGCCAGCAGCTGCGCGTCGGGGGCAGTCTGCCGCATGTCGGAGTGGTAGGCCACGGCCAGCTTGCCGCGCTCTTGCGCGGCCCGCATCACGGCGGTCGAGCCCGTGTGAAAGGCCAGCACATCGGCGTTTTGGTTGAACAAGGTCATGGCCGCGTCGCGCTCGCGGGGGGGGTCAAACCAGGCGTTGAGCCAAATCACTTTGACCTCGGCTTGGGGCTGCACAGAGCGCATGCCCAGGGCAAAGGCGTTGATGCCCTGCAGCACCTCAGGAATGGGAAAGCCCGCCACATAACCGGCCACGCCGCTTTGGCTCATGCGCCCCGCCGCTATTCCCGCCAGGTAGCGGCCCTCGTAATAGCGGGCGTTGGCCACCGCCACGTTGGCCGCTGTTTTGTAGCCGGTGATGGACTCGAACTTCACACCCGGGAACTCGCGCGCCACCTTGAGCGTAGGCTCCATGTAACCAAAGCTGGGCGTGAAAATCAGCTGATGGCCTTGCTGCGCCAGGTCACGGATGACGCGCTCGGCATCGGCGCCTTCGGCCACGTTTTCCACATAGGTGGTTTTGACGCGGGCGCCCAGGTTTTTCTCCAGCGCCAGCCTGGCGTTTTCGTGCTGGCGCACCCAGCCGGCCTCGGTCAGGGGCGCGACGTAGACAAAGCCGACTTTGAGCGGCTCGGTGACTGCGGCGGAACTGCTGGGCGTGGAAGCAGGTGTCTGCGCCACAAGGGGAATAGAAAAGCAAGCGGCCGCAAGCGCGGCTGCGAGGTTTTTGTACATGGTGTTCCTCGACATGGCCCTGAAAAAGAAACTCGCCTGGCACGGGCAGTGCAACAGGCGAATAAGTCATTGTAAAAGGCCTTCAAAGACCTCTGTTCACCACTTTATGGAGGGTTTTAGGAAGTTGGCGCCGCTTTCAAAGAAAGCGCTCAGCCCGGTAGGGCCCAGGGTCCAGCCCGGGGGTCTGACCGCTGATCAGCTCTGCCAACAAGCGCCCAGCCACAGGCCCGAGCGTGAAGCCCTGGTGCGCATGGCCAAAGTTGAACCACAGCCCTCGGTGGCGCGGCGCAGGCCCCATCACGGGCAGCATGTCGGGCGTGCAAGGGCGGCTGCCCAGCCACGGCGGGGTGGCCAGCGCTGGCCCCAAGTCCACCAGTTGGCGGGCGGCCTGCTCGGCCCTGCCGAGTTGCACCGGCGTGGCAGGCACGTCCATGCGGGCGAACTCAGCCCCCGTGGTCAGGCGCGTGCCTTGGGCTGTGGGCAGCAGCAAAAACCCTTTTTCGGCGTCGAGCATGGGCAGGTTCAAACTGGCGCCTGTGTAGTGCTGGTGGTAACCGCGTTTGACGAACAAGGGCAAGCGGTAGCCCATGGGCCGAACCAGGGCATCAGACCAGGGGCCCAAGGCAATGACGGCTTGTGCGGCCTCCAGCCAGCCACCGCCGTCCAGGTCATCCGCACGCACGCGCCAGCCTGAGCCGTGCGTTTGCAAGGTGTGGGCGTTGGCGTGCACCAAGCGGCCACCGCGCTGCTCAAACAGCCGGGCATAGCGGGCCACCAACTCGCCCGGATCACTCACCGACCAGGTATCGAGCCAATGCACCGCCCCAGCCAAGTCACATCGCAAGGCCGGTTCGGCCTGGGCCAAAGCCGCTGCATCCAGGGCGGCAAAGCGCACCCCAAATTGGCGCTCCAAACGCCCGGCGTCTTTGACCGCTTGGGCAAAGACCGTCGGGCTGCGGTAGACCTTGCGAAAACCTTCACACCGCACCAGGTCTTGGGCGCCAGCCTCTTCAATCAAGGGCTGGTGCTCGTCCAGGCAATGCGCAATCAGCCGGGCATGGTGCTGGCTCGCCACCGCATGTCGCTCAGGCGCAGACTCGCGCCAATAGGTGAACAAGGCGCGGGCCAAACCCGGCAGTGCCGACCCGTGGTAATGCACGTCCACAGTCCGCCCCAAGGCCACTTGCAGCAACTTGGACCATTGGCGCGGAAAGGCGTAAGGCTCGACCGCCTCGCGCTGAATGAGGCCCGCATTGCCAAACGAGGTTTCTTGGCCTGGCCCCTTTTTGTCCACCAGCAGCACCTGGTGGCCACGCTGCTGCAAGTGCAAGGCGGTGCAGGTGCCCACCATGCCTGCGCCTAGAACCAAAACACTGGACATGGCTGGCCTTTGAGTCAGAAGGGAGTAGGAGGTGTTAGGGAAAACAGCCTGGGCAACAAGGCAACACGGCCTCAAGGCTTGTCGTCCAAGTGGGCTTGCACCCGCACCGCGTAGGTGGCCAGGTGCACCTCGCGCAAAAACAGCGACAGACCCGCAATCAGGCCCACCATCGCGGCAATGAAGAGCACCGCAGCCAGGCCGCGCAGCTCCACCGCAAACAGACCTTCTACAAACAAGGTGGCAATCACCAAGCACACCAGCAAAGCTGCCGCCGTGCAGCCGTTGATGGCCTGGCTGGCCAGCCGGCGGCGGCGCTCCAAATGCGCCAGCTCGCGCCCATAGCTCACCCGGCTGGGTGCGTCGAGCTCGGCCCAGCGCTGCTCAAACCAGCGGCCCCTGTCAATGATGCGGGCCAGGCGGTTGGTCATCACCGACAGCAAACCGGCAATGCCGGTGAGCAAAAAAACGGGCGCCACGGCCAATTGAATGGCGTGGGAAATGTCGGCAATGGCGGGGGTGTTCATGGGGGAGGAAAGGGAACGGGAATGAATGCCCGCAAAGCCTGCGGTTTCAGCCTCAAAGACCAATGAATCATGCCACAGCGGTCGGGCACAAAAGGTGACAACCCAGCACCTTCAGTGCTTGCGGCTGAAGGAGACTACAGCGCAATGCAGACTGCAAAAACAAACATGCCCACAAGGCGTGGGCATGTTGCAAAAGCAGTTCCTCAGCACCCGACTGAACGGGTCTGTGGCGGTCAAATCGGCACAGGTTTATTTTTTGGGCGCCTCTGGCTTGGCATCAGCCTTGGCCGCTGGGGCAGCCGCTGCTGCTGCAACTGGTTTGGCGTCGGCTTTGGGTGCGGCAGCTGTGGCAGGCTTGGCGTCTTTGGCAGCGGCTTTGCTGTCTTTGGCGGCAGGCTTGAAGCCCGCACCGCCCACAGTCAGGCCCTCGGAAGACAGCTTGGTGGCGCTGGCTTCACCAAAGCCTTTGACGCGTGCAATGAAGTCATCCCAATTTTTGAATTCGCCTTTTTTGCGCTCCTCCACGATGAGCTTGCTCTTGGCAGCGCCAATGCCTTTGATGGATTGAAGCTCGGCTTCAGAGCCTTTGTTGATGTCGACGGCAGCAAAAGCGGCCATCAGCGACATGGCCGCCAGGAAAGCAAAGATTTTTTTGAACATACAAGACCTTGTTGATTGCTGAACAGTGGAATGAAAGCGTGTTGCACAAACCCAGCGTCCTGAATTGATGCCCCCATTCAACGGCTTGTCCATGGGGCAGGTTGACCATTCAAAAAAATTTACGTTTAAAGCCCACACAGCGCCAAGCCTGAAGCCGCCGCGCTCACCATGTGAATGAGGGCGGCTCACACCAGCCTGCAGACCCCAGAGGTGGCCTCAGCAAGCGTGGCGCTCACTCAGGCCCCACATGTCACCCTAAAGCACCAAGGGTCGTCCCTAGCACTCACCTGCAATACCGGCAGTAGGATGAGCACAAGGCGCGCCGTCACTCCAGGGATGACTTTCGCCCCTTTGCAAGCTGTTCGTCACCCACTCCAGCACCACAGACCCTCAGAAAGAGCTCACCAGCATGGCAAAAATCAACGTCAATGGCGCCACCCGCCAATTCAAGGCAGAGCCCGACACACCCTTGCTCTGGGTGCTGCGCGAGCAATTGGGCATGACAGGCACCAAATATGGTTGCGGCATTGCCGTGTGCGGCGCCTGCACGGTGCACATCAATGGGGTGCCCACGCGCAGCTGTGTGCGGCCCATCTCCAGCGTCGGGCCCAGGGAAAAAGTGGTCACCATTGAGGGCCTCTCACCCAATGGTTCGCACCCGGTGCAAAAAGCCTGGGTGGCGCTGGACGTGCCGCAGTGCGGCTACTGCCAAAGCGGCATGGTCATGGCTGCCGCCGCCCTGCTCAAAACCAAGCCCAACCCCAGCGACGCCGACATTGACGCGGCCATGAGCAACATTTGCCGATGCGGCACCTACAACCGCATACGCGCGGCCATCAAGGCGGTGGCCCAAGGCAGCACCCGCAGCGCCGGTTTGGACATCCAACACACCAACGGGAGCGTGGCATGAAACTCTTGAACCCCTCCAACGTGGACCG
This sequence comes from Polaromonas sp. YR568, assembly GCA_945878995.1. Classification (GTDB taxonomy): domain Bacteria; phylum Pseudomonadota; class Gammaproteobacteria; order Burkholderiales; family Burkholderiaceae_C; genus Polaromonas. The sequence continues at coordinate 71,980 of CAMCUN010000006.1, forward strand.
CCGCCATTTCCTCAAGCTCAGCGCCGCCACCGGCCTGGCCATTGGCTTTCACCTGCCCCAGAACGCCCTGGCCCAAACTACGCCGGCTGACGTCAATGAGATAAACGTCTGGGTGGTGGTCAAGCCCGACGACACCGTGGTCATCCGCATTGCCCGCTCAGAAATGGGGCAAGGCAGCCTGACAGGACTGGCGCAGTTGGTGGCCGAAGAGCTCGAATGCAACTGGGCCAAGGTCAGCACCGAATACCCCACCCCCGGCCAAAGCCTGGCGCGCAACCGAGCTTGGGGCAACTTTTCCACCGGCGGCAGCCGGGGCATTCGGGAATCGCAAGAGTATGTGCGCAAAGGCGGGGCCACAGCCCGCATGATGCTGGTGCAAGCGGCCGCCAACGAATGGAAAGTGCCTGCCGCCGAATGCAGCGCGGCCAACAGCATCATCACGCACACGCCCACCGGCCGCACCCTGAGCTACGGCAAGGTGGCCACGGCCGCCGGCCAGCTGGCTGTGCCCACAGCAGTGAGCCTCAAAGACCCCAAAGACTGGAAAATTGCCGGCAAGCGCTTGGCCCGCTTGGACACGGTGGACAAAGTCACAGGCAAGCAAATTTACGGCGCCGACCTGCAAATGCCCGGCATGCTCAACGCCGCCATCAAAGACTGCCCGGTGTTTGGCGGCAAGGTCAAGAGTTTCAACGCCAGCGCCATTGCCAAGCGGCCCGGTGTCAAAAAAGTGGTGCAGGTGGGCGACAGCGCCGTGGCCGTGGTGGCCGACACCTGGTGGCGGGCCAAAACCGCGCTCGATGCCTTGCCCATTGAATGGGACGAAGGCCCCAACGCCAAGGCCTCCAGCGCGGCCATGGCCGTCATCCTCAAGGCCGGGCTGGACGCCCCCGAGGCCGCTGTGGGCAACAGCCAAGGCGACGCCAAGGCTGCTTTGGCCAGCGCCGGCCGCAAGATTGAAGCGGTCTACTCCTACCCGCACCAAAACCACGCCACCATGGAGCCCATGAACGCCACGGCGCGCTGGACCCCTGAGAAATGCGAGGTCTGGACGCCCACGCAAAACGGCGAGTCGGCCCTGGCGGCCACCTCCGAGGCCTCGGGCTTGCCGGCGCGCCAATGCGAGGTGTACAAAATTCACCTGGGCGGCGGCTTTGGCCGGCGCAGCATGACCGACTGGATTCGCCAGTCGGTAGAGATTGCCAAGCAAATGCCGGGCACGCCCGTCAAGCTGATGTGGACCCGCGAAGAAGACATGCAGCACGGGCGCTACCACCCCGTGACGCATTGCAAGATGCAGGCGGGCCTGGATGCACAGGGCAACATCACGGCGGTGCACATGCGCTTGTCGGGCCAGTCCATCTTGGCGGCCGTGAACCCGCAGGGTGTGCAAAACGGCCGCGACCCGGTGGTCTTTCAAGGGCTGTTGGCGACCGGGCTGGAAGGCTCCCTGGGCTACACCTTTCCCACCTTGCTGGTGGACCACGCCATGCGCAACCCGTCCGTGCCACCTGGTTTTTGGCGCGGGGTTAACCTGAACCAAAACGCCATCTACATGGAGTGCTTTATTGACGAGATTGCCTCGGCCACCCAGCAAGACCCGCTGGCGCTGCGCCGCAAGCTCATGACCCAGCACCCCAAGCACCTGGCTGTGCTCAATGCCGTGGCCCAAAAGGTGGGCTGGGACACCCCGCCGCCCGATGTGGGCGGGCAAAAAGTGTTCCGCGGCCTGGCCCAAATCATGGGCTTTGGCAGCTACGTGGCCGCCTGTGCCGAGGTGTCGGTGAGCAAAGACGGTGAGCTCAAAATCCACCGCATCGTGGCCTCCACCGACCCCGGCTATGCGGTCAATCCGCAGCAGATTGAGGCGCAAGTGGAAGGCTCGTTTGTCTACGGCCTGTCGGCGGCGCTGTTTGGGGAGTGCACGGTCAAAAATGGCCGCATTGAGCAAAGCAACTTCAACGACTACCCGGTGGTGCTCATGCGCCACATGCCCAAGGTGGAAACGGTGCTGGTGCCCTCGGGCGGCTTTTGGGGCGGTGTGGGTGAACCCACCATTGCGGTGGCCGCGCCCGCGGTGCTCAACGCCATTTTTGCAGCCACCGGCAAGCGCATCCGCGACCTGCCGCTCAAGCACCACAACCTCAAACAAGCGTGAGCCCCTGGCTGTTGGCTTGTGCCTGGACACTGCTGGCCACCCCAGCGGTGGGCCAAGCACTGGTGGCCTACACCGTGCAAGGCGAAGGCGCCAGTGCCCGCATCGAGCAGCCGCTGGCCACACCCGGCGATGCCGCCCGGGGCCGCGCCATTGCGGCCAGCCGTCAGCAAGGCCTGTGCGTGCTGTGCCACAGCCTGCCTGTGGTGGAAGAGCGCTTTCAGGGCAACCTGGCGCCCAACTTGGCGGGCATTGGTTTGCGCCTGTCTGAGGCCCAGTTGCGGCTGCGCGTGGTGGAGTCGCGCCGCGTCAACCCAGACAGCTTCATGCCGGCCTTTCACAGCACGGCCCACCTGAGCCGGGTGGGTGGAGCTTGGCAAGGCCAGCCCATTTTGAATGCTCAACAAGTAGAAGACGTGGTCGCCTGGCTGGTGAGCTTGCGTTGATAGGCACCATGAATTTTTCTTTACCGCCCGCTTTTCAAGCCGACCGCCGGGCCATTCTGGGCGCGGGTTTGGCCATGGTGCTGGTGAGCCCTGCGCACAGCCAGATTCAGGGCATGGGCATGGCGCCAGGCAAGCAAATGGCCGAGGCCATTGCCGAGTTTGCCAAGGGTCAACGGGTGCAGACCGGCCGCGTCAAGCTGGAGATTGCCGAGTTGGTGGACAACGGCAATGTGGTGCCCGTCAGCGTCAGCGTGGACAGCCCCATGACCGCGGCCGACCATGTGCTGCAAATCGCCCTCTTCAACGACCGCAACCCGCAGCGCGACGTGGCCATCTTTGGCCTGGGGCCGCGCGCGGGCCGGGCCCAGGTGGCCACCCGCATGCGGCTGTCCACCAGCCAACAGGTGTCTGCCGTGGCCCGCATGAACGACGGCAGCCTGTGGATCGCCACGGTCGACGTCATCGTGGCCCTGGCCGCTTGCATTGAAGTGGAAAGCTAAAGCCATGGCCCGCGTGCTGATTCAAATGCCCAGCCGCGCCCGCCGCGGCGAGGTGATCGAGGTGCGCGCCACCATCGCCCACCCCATGGAAACCGGCTTTCGCCCCGGCGCCGACGGCCGGCCCGTGGCGCGCAACATTTTGCAGCGCTTCAATTGCCGCTACAACGGCGAGTTGGTCTTCAGCGTCGAGCTGCACCCGGCGATTTCAGCCAACCCTTATCTGTCGTTTTACACGGTGGCCACCGACAGCGGCACGCTGGAGCTGGAATGGCTGGGTGAGAACGGCTTTAGGCAGCTTGAGCGGCGCGCCCTGCAGGTGACATGAGGCGCGGCTGGGGCCTGCTGGCGGCGCTGGCCTTGCTCGGCTGCACGGCCCCACCCACCCTTTTGGCCCCCCCTCCGCCCCCCCAACGCTCAGGCTTTGCCGACATGGGTGCAGCCACCCAGGCCATGCAGCGCGAGGACGGCGCCAACCCGGCCATGCTCTGGGTGCAAGACGGTCAGCAGCTGTGGGGGCAAGCGCCAACCGCGCAGTCCAAGGCCTGCGCTTCTTGCCACGGCGAGGTGGTCAGCTTGCGCGGCGTGGCCGCGCGCTACCCGGCCTGGGACACGCTGCTGCAGCGGCCCGTGAACCTGGGCAACCGCATCAACTTGTGCAGGCAGCGCCACCAGGGCCAGCCGGCCTGGCCGGCCGAGCACGCGTCGCTCTTGGGCTTGGAAGCGCTGGTCGGCCTGCAGTCGCGTGGCCTGCCGATCGCCCCGCCGGCAGACCCCCGGCTGGAGCCCTTTCGCGAGCGCGGTGCGGCTTTGTTCAGCCAGCGCATAGGCCAAATTGACCTGTCTTGCGCCACCTGCCATGACCAGCTGGCCGGCGGCCGCCTGGCCGGCGTCACCATCCCCCAAGGTCAGGCCAATGGCTACCCGCTGTACCGCCTGGAGTGGCAAGACCTGGGCTCGCTGCCCAGGCGCATACGCAATTGCATGACAGGGGTGCGCGCTCAGCCGCTGCCCGCCCACAGCGTGGAGATGGTGGAGCTAGAGTTGCATCTGGCCAGGCGGGCACTGGGCATGGCGGTGGAAACACCCGCCGTGCGGCCCTGACCTCCTCTGCGACAGGGCCGACACAAGGCCTGCAAGCTCAGCCGCAGGCACATCAAGTCCCAAGCTGTTTATCGCTTTTGTTCGGCAAGCGCAGACAAAACTCGCAGCCTCGGTCAGGCAAGTTGCGCACACTCACTGAGCCGCCATGGCGTTTGGCAATCGCTTGCACCAGGTACAGGCCCAGGCCCGTGCCCTGCAGGTGCTGCGCATGTTGCCCGCGGAAAAAGCGCTTGAACAAGTGCGGCCATTCACTTTCAGCGATGCCGGGACCCTGGTCCTGCACCAACACATGCACAAAGCCGTCCATGAGCTCGAGTTTGAGCACCACAGTGGTGTGGGCTGGGCTGTATCTGCAGGCATTGCTGACCAAGTTGGTGATGGCAATGCGCACCAGCGCCCTGTCGCACCAGAGCATGAGCGAAGGCGGCAGACTCAAGCTGAGGCTGGCACCGTCTTGGTCAGCCGCTTCCTCATGGATCTGTTTGCACAGGCGCACCATATCGCAATGCTCCCAGCTCATGGCTTGCCGCTCTTTTTCCTGTACCAAGCGTTCACTGACCAGGTAGTTCTCCACCAACTGGCGCATGCGGTCTGAGGCGCGTTGGACTTTTTCAACCCGCTGGCGCGCTGGGCTGCTCAGCCCGCGGTCGTCCAACAGGTTGTCCACGCTGGCGCCCATGATGGTCAAAGGGGTGCGCAACTCATGCGAGAGCATGGCCATAAAGTCACGCTGCTCCAGGCGCATGCTGGCCTCTGCATCGGCCCGACTTTCAGCCTTTTGTTTGTCTCGGCGCAGTCGGTTGTAAGACGCAAAAATGCCCACGCTCATCAAGAGCATGTGCACAAAAGCGCCAATCTGGTAGACGTTGTCGTTCCAAAAATTAGGCTCGACCCAGCCCACATTGCGCAGGTAGCGCCAGGCCACGCCAAAGTAAAAAAAACTAAAAGCCAGCAGGTACAGCCGCGCCGCCTTGTTGCCGCGCCAGCACTCCATGACCACCCAGACCATGAGCGCCACAATGGTCAACATGCTCAGACTTTGCAGTGCGGGCATGGCCAGGTGGTAGTGACCCAGAGCCACCATGGCCATGCCGATGGCGGCCAGCAGGCCGTACACCCACACAATGGCCCAAGACCGCCGCCCCAAAGGGCGGTCATGGCCGATGAAGACCAAGCTAAAGAGCACGCCCACCGGCATGCTCAGGCTGATCCAAAAGCCCAGCATGAGAACCAGCCAGTGCGGGTCGGCCGTCGAAAACAACTGAGCGGGCCAGTTCCCCGTGAAAAAAGCCGCTAAAAAATTGACCAACACATAGAGGGTGTAAATCCCGTGCACGCGCTCCCGGGTCCACAGCCAAAAAGCGCCGTAAAACAAAATCACCAAGGCATAAGCGCCGAACACGCAACCCCAGAAAAATGTTTCGTTGCCGTTGTACTTCAACAGCGACTCGGGGCGCCAAAGGTAGACGCTGCTGGACATGGCCGTCTGCGATTGCACCCGCAGGTAAAAGGTCTGCACCTGCTCGCCGGGCATGTTCACGGCAAAAAGAGCCCGGCGGTAACGGGGCGGGCGCGGCTCGTCGGCGGGCGCGGCTGCGTCTGTCTGCGCCAAGGCGGTTTGGCCAAGCGGGCCGGCTGGCATCTCTGAACCGGTGGGGCTGATGGGGCTGATTTCCCTCAAACTGCCGCTGGGCTCGGCCACAAACAGCTGCACGTCTTCAAGCAGAGGCTGGCGCAGCTCCAGCCACCAGACACTGGGAGCCTGGGCCTGGGCGTTGCGCCGCACGGAAAACTTCAGCCAAATCGCATCGGTGGTAAAGCCCAGTGAAAAGCTGCTCAAGGGGGTGAAGGCGCCAGGGGGCAGGCGTTCGATGTCGCTTGGGGTGATCCGACCCCCAGGGTCGCGCCACAGACTCAGTCCCTTGTCCAAAGACGTGTAGGACGACTGTTTGAGCGTGACTGTGTCGGCCTGCAGAGCCTGGGCCCAGGCCATGCGCGGGAAGGCCAGGGCACCCCACAGACCACAGGCAAGTGCCCAGAGGCAAAGCAGGCGCCGCAGCCGCATGGGCTCAGCGGCTCTTCGCTCTTGCCCGCATGAGCGCATCACCGAGGGCCAAGCGGCCACCATCGAGCCCATGAATGCTGAATCGAAGATGATCATTCACCTGTTTGTTCGGTGCGACTGGACATTTTCCAGCTTGTGCAATGCCGCTTGAAATGTCACATTTCGTTATTTTAAGATGCGCTTTGATTCAATAATCAAACAATGATCCAAGTTCTGGTGCTCGACGATGAAAGTGAACTTCGCGAAGAAGTTGCTTTTTATTTGCGTGCCCGAGATTGCAAGGTGACCGAGGCGGGCAGCATCCGGGAATTTAGAAACGCGGTGGTGCTGCAGGACTACGACATCTTCATCATCGACCGCAAGCTGCCCGACGGCGATGGCCTGGACCTGGTGAGCGATTTGCGCGCACAAGGCGTGCGCAGCGGCATTGTGGTGTTCAGCGCGCGCGATGCCGGCAACGACCGGATTGAAGGCTACCAGCGGCTGGCCGACCACTACGTGACCAAGCCAGTCCGGCTGGACGAGCTCTCGGCGGTGGTCGAGTCGCTGGCTTGGCGCGTCAAAGGCCGACCCGGCTGGCGGCTGCACCACGCCGAATGGACCTTGTATTCACCCAACGGCCACAGCGTGAAGGTGACCGGGCAAGAGTTGGCTTTTCTGACCGCTCTGTCGCAGTCGGTTCAAAAAGTTCTCAGCCGCCAAAAATTGGCCGACCGGCTGGGCAAAGACCCGAGCATTTATGAACCCCGCAACCTGGACGCGCTGGTCCTCAGGCTGCGCAAAAAAGTCGCTGAAGTCACCCCAGAAGCACTGCCGCTCAAAACCGTGCACGGCTCGGGCTACACCCTGACCCAAGCCATTGAGCTGGTGCTCTGAGCCAACACCCCGCTCAGGGCGCCATCCTTCCTCAAGCCAATGAGGGCGCAAACCTCAAGCCTCAAGCGGCCAGCCCAATGACCACGGCATGGGGCTCAATGGCAGCCATGGCGGCTTGACGCAGCTTCAAGGGCGTTTGCGCGTCGGCAAACCCCACCAGCCCCAGCCCCGGGCCAAGCTGCAGGCTGACCTCCATGCCTGCGGCCCCAGCGCCACGGCGCAGCACTTTGCCCCGCAACAGGTTGACCCCACCCAGGCCCACGATGGTGGGCGCCACCGTCACCGCCGTGGCCTTGCACATGGCCAACACCTTCTGGCCTGGCGCAAGACCGAGCAGCTGCAAACTCTCCAGCGTGATCCGCGAGCTCAAGGGCTGCCCATCAGGCAGCGCCAGCACCACAGTCACATCGCCCCTGGCTTGGCGGATGTCTTGCACCGTGCATGGCATTTGGTTGCGCATGCTGGTTCTCAGGCCCAAGCCCGCAATACCGCGTAAATTCAGGCCCAGTCCATCTGCAGATCGCCCAAGTTGGGCCAGGGCCTTCTGGCGGGCCGAATGGAGCAAGTCTGCGGCCTCCAACACCCTCAGCCCTGCAGGCGTGAGCTTGGCCCCGCCTCCGCCCGAGCCGCCCACCGCCTTTTCCACCAGCGGTACCCCGGCCAGGTTGCTCAGCGTCTCCAGGGCCTGCCAGGCGGCCTTGTAGCTCACGCCGTTGGCGCGCGCAGCCTCAGAGATGGAGCCCGCATGGTGCATGGACCTCAATACTTCCAGGCGTTTGTCTACCGCGGGCGTTCCCAGTACATCGTCGAATTGGATTGTGGGAGCAGGCATGCTCATCATCCCCAAGTGAGGCCATCGCTATTCTTAAGTAGAATAGCGAAAATATTTAGATTACCTATTTTCCCACAGCGTACGACTTCATGAAAAGACGATCATTGGGCTGGGTCGCTGTCATGGCCCTGCTCATTCCTCAGGGGCTTTATGCCGCCCAAGCCAGTGTGGCGGTCGCGGCGAACATGATGGCGCCCATGAAGCTGATCGCGCAGAGTTTTGAGCGCGACACAGGGCACAAGCTGGCCTTGGCCTTCGGCGCGACAGGCCAGTTCTACGCCCAGATCCGCCATGGTGCGCCGTTTGCAATCTTGCTCGCCGCTGACGATGAGACACCGCTCAAACTCGAGCAGGAAGGGCTGGGGGTGCCAGGGTCGCGCATCACCTATGCCACGGGCAAGTTGGTCTTGTGGAGCCCCAAGCCGGGGCTTGTTGATGCGCAAGGGGCGGTTCTGCGCAACAGGCCATTCGACAAAATCGCTGTCGCCAACCCCAAGCTTTCACCTTATGGCGCCGCGGCCATGCAAGTGCTTGACAAGATGGGCCTGCGCGAGCGCATCGCAGCCAAGATCGTGGAGGGGTCAAACATCACCCAGACCTTTCAGTTCGCCTCGTCTGAAAACGCGCCGCTGGGGTTCATCGCCCTGTCTCAGGTCTATGAAAACGGCAAGATCACGAAAGGCTCTGCCTGGGTGGTGCCCAGCGCCATGCACGCCCCTCTCAAACAAGACGCCGTTTTGTTGAGCGCAGGCAAGGGCAATGCCGCCGCCTCTGAACTCCTGAAATACCTGCAAAGCGACAAGGCCAAGGCTGTCATCCGTTCCTTCGGCTACGAAGTTCAAGCTTGAGCGAAAGACTGAGCCGGATGAACAGCGCCATCACCCCTGAAGCTTGGCAGGCCATCGCTTTAACGCTCAAACTGGCGACCCTGACCACGGCTTTGCTGCTGCTGATCGCCACGCCGCTGGCCTGGTGGCTGTCCCAAACACGCTCGCCTTGGCGCACCCCCATCAGCGCACTGGTCATGCTCCCCTTGGTGCTGCCGCCCACCGTGCTGGGTTTTTACATTTTGGTGCTGCTGGGTCCCCACGGCTGGGTGGGCCAGCTCACGCAAGCGGTGGGCCTGGGCGTGCTGTCTTTTTCGTTCACCGGGCTGCTGATCGGCTCTATCGTCTTTTCTTTGCCCTTTGCGGTGCAGCCCATACAGTACGCTTTTGAAGCCATGGGCACCAGGCCCATGGAGGTGGCCGCCACGCTGCGGGCCAGTCCCCTGGACGCGTTTTTTGCGGTGGCGCTGCCATTGGCCAAGCCCGGTCTGCTGACCGCCACCGTGCTGAGCTTTGCCCACACGGTGGGCGAGTTTGGCGTGGTGCTCATGATAGGCGGCAACATTCCTGGGCAAACCCGCGTGGTGTCCACACAGCTCTACGGCCATGTGGAAGCCATGGAATACGCCCAAGCCCACTGGCTGGCGGCCGGCATGCTGGTTTTTGCATTTGTCGTTTTGGTCGCATTGGCGCGCC